>JAKJBU010000049.1 GCA_022706825.1 Bacillota bacterium | reverse complement strand
GGCGAAACAAAGCAAAAGTCAAATACATCATATTTAATAAACAAAGCCCATGAATTAGTAAGCCATGTATCTAAAATAATGACTTTGTATCCCGGTGATGTTATTGCTACCGGAACACCTTCCGGAGTAGGGCCCATGTCGGCAGGTGATGTGGTTGAGGTCAGGCTGCAGGGTATAGGTATACTCAAAAATTATGTAGAATGAATAATCCATAAAAATAAAGTGCAGAAACCTGCACTTTATTTTTATGTACCTCTCCCCCTCTACTGCTTCTGTCCCGTATACCTCAGATCGCACAGCTTCTAATTGACTCAAAGTTTTGTCAGGCTGTCAAGTGTCTGAAAATTGAGAACAATTGTATTCATATTTAGTACAATACATTAATAATGTATGCAAAATTTGCACAAAAACTATTTTTTTTTGTATTAAAGGTGATATAATGAAAATATATATCGTGAATGATTTATCATAATAAAACTATTTGAAGCGTCTGATTTTGTCAAAACAGAGTTATCAGATAAAGATGGGAGGATTTGTATGAAAAAGATTCTTATTACCGGAGCTTTGGGACAGATTGGTACGGAACTTACCGAATATCTCAGAGAGCAGTATGGGAACGATAATGTTATTGCCAGCAACAGAAGCAAGCATGGTGATGACAGTTTCTTTGAAGCAGGCCCTTTTGAACTGCTTAACGTTCTGGATGCAAAGGGATTGGCTGAAGTGTGCAGGAAATATGGCATAAACCACATAATACACCTGGCAGCAATTCTTTCGGCAAATGCTGAGAAGAATCCTCAAACAGCATATGATATCAATATGAATGGAACATATAATGTGCTGGAAGTGGCAAGGGAACTGGGTATAGCAGTATTTACCCCCAGCTCGATAGCAGCTTTTGGGGCTAACACCCCGGCTGACAATACACCCCAGGATACTATACAAAGGCCTTCCACAATGTACGGGGTAACAAAGGTTGCAGGAGAACTTCTCTGTGACTATTACTTCAAGAAATATGGCGTGGATACAAGAGGGGTGAGATTCCCGGGCATAATCTCCTATGCAGCTTTGCCGGGGGGAGGCACTACAGACTACGCAGTGCATATTTATTACGAAGCATTGAAGAATAAGAAATATGCTTCCTATATAGGAGCCGGTACATATATGGATATGATGTATATGCCTGATGCACTAAAGGCAGTACATGACCTCATGGAGGCGAATCCTGACAAGCTTTTGCACAGGAATGCGTTTAATGTTACTGCAATGAGCTTTGAGCCTGAAATGCTTGCCGCAGAAATCAGGAAGCATATACCTGAATTTATATTGACCTATGATGTTGATCCTGTCAGACAGGCAATAGCAGACAGCTGGCCTAATTCCCTGGATGACAGTGCTGCAAGGGCGGAATGGGGATGGAATCCTCAATATGATTTGGCATCAATGACAAAGGATATGCTGGAAAAGCTGGCAATAAAGCTGAATATTAAAGAATAAGTTTATAAGGTATTAGGAAAGGGGAGGTAAACAGAATGGGTTTGCATGATCTGGATTTTATCACTCAAAGGCTTAACGAACTTAAGGAGCAGGGTGTTTACAGGAAGCTTCCGGTATTGGAGAGCCCCTCAGGCCCGAGATGTATAGTTAACGGAAAGAATGTAATCAACCTTTCCTCCAACAATTATCTGGGTTTGGCCAACCATCCGAGACTCAGGGAAGCGGGGAAAAAGGCTATTGATAAATGGGGCATGGGAGCCGGTGCGGTAAGAACAATCATAGGTACAATGTCCATACATGAGGAACTGGAAGAGAAACTGGCCAAGTTCAAGCATGTGGAAGCTGTTTTGGTATTCCAGTCAGGCTTTACGGCAAATGCCGGAGCAATTCCCGGGATAGTCGATAAAGGGGATGTAATTATAAGCGACGAGCTGAATCATGCTTCCATTATAGACGGCTGCAGGCTGAGCAAAGCTGATGTAGTAAGATATAAGCACAGCGACATGGAAGATCTGGAAAGAGTAATAAAAGAAGTTAAAGATAATTACAACATAAAGCTTATCATCACTGACGGTGTTTTCAGCATGGACGGTGATATAGCAAAGATTTCCGAAATTGTTGAACTTGCGGAAAAATATGGATGCCTCACTTATGTTGACGATGCGCATTCCAGCGGAGTGCTTGGGAAAAGCGGTCAAGGCTCTGCGCATCACTTCGGGCTGAGTGACAGGGTAGATGTACAGATAGGGACTCTTTCGAAGGCTATAGGAGTTGTAGGAGGATATGTGGCAGGAAGAAGGAATCTTGTAGACTGGCTGAATCACAGAGGAAGGCCTTTCCTTTTCAGCACTGCGGCACCACCCGCAGTAGCGGCAGCTTGTATTGAAGCAATAAACATACTTTCAGAAAGTACAGAGCTTACTGATAGAATGTGGGATAACGCAAATCATTTCAAGAAAAAGCTCAATGAGCTGGGCTTCAACACAGGAAAGAGTGAAACCCCGATTACACCGGTAATAACAGGGGACGACAGAAAAGCCGTGGAACTGAGCAAAAGGCTTTTTGAAGAAGGAGTATTTGCACAGGCTATAGTATTCCCGACAGTTCCGAAGGGTGGGGCAAGGGTAAGGACAATAGTGACAGCAGCACATACAAAGGATGATCTTGATGAGGCGGCGGCAGCCTTTGCAAAGGTTGGAAGAGAGCTGGGACTGATAAAATAATACAGGGTAATATCAAGGGGGCGGCGCAAAACTACACGGTAAGTAGTCAGCGGCGCCCCTTTTTCTTATCCGAAGAGTAATGCGACACAGCTTGAGGACACGGGGACGTTTCTCCTGGGGACATGGGGACGTTTCTCCTGTCCCGCTGAAGGCGGGACAGGAGAAACGTCCCCATGTCCTCTCCCCGTGTTCTCATGGCTGAAACATTTGCCAGAGGAATTACGTCATTACTAATGATATAATAATAGTATCTATTTTTATTCGGGGGTGTAAAAATGAGAAAATATTTTTTAATAATATTAACAGCTTTTATAATTGCTGCAATTACAGGTTTTTTTGTTTTTCCGCAGCTTTGGACAACCATTCAGTACACTCCTGATAAACTGCATCTTGTTGTCGAAGACGGCATTGCAGGGGATGAGGATTCACCTATTTTGGAAAACGGCCAACTGCTGTTCTCCATTGATACTATAAAAAAATTCATCGATCCAAATGCCCATTGGGATGAAAAAGCCAATAAAGCGGTATTTACTACAAAGAATAAAGTGCTGATAATGAAGACCGGGAAGCTCACTGCAATGGTAAATGCCCGTCCTGTGGATATTAATATACCCGTAAGACTTGTGGGCAACAAGCCGTATATACCCATACAGATGCTGGACACAATGTTTGGAATAGAAGTTCAATGGATTGAGGAAAATAATGTTGCGGTGCTTGATTATGCAAAAAATACCGTTCAGATTGCAGTGGTTCAGAAGGACAACAGAATCATGAGGGCAAAGCCTGCCTTGTGGTCCCCGGCAGTCAGAAAAAATATTGACAAGGGTGAAGTGCTAAAAGTATTCGGCGGGGATGAAAAGTGGTACAGGGTAAGAAGCAAGGACGGGTTCATAGGGTATATACAGAAGAAATATGTCAAAACTGACCTCATTGCCTCAGAAACGGATATGACTGAATCTGCCGGCAGCACTGCCTGGAAACCGGAGCGGGGAAAGATAAACATGACGTGGGAATATGTAGGGAACAGGAATCCGGATGTATCACAGCTGAAAAATATCAGCGGCCTTGATGTGGTTTCTCCCACCTGGTTCTATATTGTGGACAAGCAGGGAACGGTAGCAAATAAGGCTGATATCGGCTATGTGGACTGGGCCCACAAAAACGGCCATAAAGTGTGGGCCCTTGTAGGAAACGGATCCGATCCGGATATTACTCACGATTTTCTGAACAATACCGACACAAGGGAAAAAATATATCAGCAGCTGCTGATATATGCCAAGCTTTATAAGCTTGACGGGATTAACATTGATTTTGAAAACATATATATGAAAGACAGGGATATGCTTACTCAATTCATGAGAGAGCTGGCACCTTTGTTAAGGGAACAGGGGCTGGTGGTGTCGATTGATGTCACCTTCAGGTCTTCCAGTGAGAATTGGTCCATGTGCTATGACAGAAAAGCCCTGTCCAAGGTGGTTGATTATGTCGCAGTAATGGCATATGATCAGCATTGGGCTGCAAGTCCGATAGCAGGCTCTGTTGCAGAGCTTGGATGGGTTGAAAGGGGCCTTGAAAGAATTCTTGAAGAGGTTCCGAAGGAAAAGCTGCTTCTGGGACTCCCCTTCTATACAAGGGTATGGAAGGAAGAAACTATAGATGGTAAGATTAAGGTAACGTCAACAGCAGTATCCATGGGAAAGGTGGAACAAATACTGTCTGAAAAGAAGCCTGAAGTAATATGGGATGAAGAAAGCGGTCAGCACTATACCGAGTATAAGGAAGGCAAGGCCACATATAAAATTTGGATAGAGGATGACAAGTCAATAAATCTTAAATCATCTTTAATCCACAAGTATGACCTTGCGGGGGCGGCGTCCTGGAGAAAGGGCTTTGAATCGGAGGACATCTGGGCTGTGCTTGAGGACAACCTGAAGGTGAAGCAGAATTATGCCCAATGGGCTAATGCCAATAGTGCAGCTGCTGATTAATTAGCAAAGGCTGATGTTGCATGACTATGGGAAATGAAATAAGAATATCGGTAAGGGATCTGGTGGAGTTTGTTTACCGCTCAGGGGATCTGGATTCGAGATTTGCAGGAATGGGAAAGGCCATTGAAGGAACCAGGCTGCACCAGAAAATACAGGGCTTGAGAAAAGATGAGGCGGCAGGCAGCGGAGAAATCTACCACAAGGAAATAAGCGTTTCCATGAGGATATGCTTCAGGGACAATACCTTTATTATTTCCGGAAGAATTGACGGATTGCTGCAAGGCAGTGAAGGCATTACCCTGGAGGAAATAAAGACAACTTCCGGATCTTTGGATATTATAGGCGAAGAAACTTACCCGGTGCATTGGGCACAGGTGATGTGCTATGCTTACATGTATGCATCGGAGCAAGCCCTAAAAACGGTCAATATACGCCTGACCTATTATAATGCCGACAGCGGCGAGCAGAAGGTTTTTATCAAGAGGGCCGGTATCGGGGAACTGGAAAAACATTTTACCGAAGCGGTGGAGAGGTATTATGATTGGGCTTATGCAGCCTGCGAATGGATTGCATTGAGAAACAGCACCATAAAGAATCTGGGATTCCCATATGACAAATATCGGAAGAATCAGAGAAAGCTTGCAGTTGCGGTATATAAAACAATAGCTGCTACGAAGAGGATTTTCATTCAGGCTCCTACAGGGACGGGAAAGACAATCTCGGCACTTTTTCCTGCAGTTAAGGCTTTGGGAGAAGGCAATACCGATAAGATATTCTATCTGACTGCAAAAACCATAACCAGGCAGGCAGCCTTGGATGCAATCGGCAAAATGAAGTGTAAGGGACTCAGAATCAAAGCCATTGTGCTGACGGCGAAGGATAAGATATGCTTCAAGGAGGAATCCGACTGCAACCCCGAGTACTGCGAATATGCAAAGGAATATTACGATAAGGTAAATGCAGTATTGAAGGAGGTTTTTGAAAGGGAGGACATAATTACAAGGGAGCTGGTGGAGGAGTACGCCGGAAGGTACATGGTGTGCCCCTTTGAGCTTTCGTTGGACTTATCCTATTGGGCGGACTGCATTATATGCGACTACAATTATGTTTTTGACCCCAGGGTAAACCTCAGAAGGTTTTTCGCGGAAACAGAAAGAAATTACGTGCTGCTGATAGACGAAGCTCACAATCTTGTGGACCGTGCAAGAGAAATGTTCTCTGCGGAGCTTTATAAGAAGCCTTTTCTTGAAATAAAGCGCTTGATGAAGATAAAAGCACCTTTGATATCAAAGACAGCTAATGGTATCAATTCAGCTTTGCTTAAAATAAGGAAGAAAAGCGGAAGCAAGAACTGCTGCATGGCAAAAGAGGAGCTGAAAGAACTGTGCCAGGCCCTTAGGGTTTTTACCAGCCGGGGTGAGGAATGGCTTGGTTCAAATCATGGGGAACAAGGATACCGTGAGGTACTGGAGCTTTATTTTGAGGCAGCGGCATTCTTAAGGATTTACGAGATTTTTGATGAACGATATACTGCATATGTTGAGCTGCCGGGAAGTGATGTAAAGCTTAAGCTTTTTTGCCTGGATCCTTCCAAGCTTCTTGGGGAAATAACCGGACGCATGAAGGCTTCTATCTTCTACTCGGCTACTTTGACGCCCTTGTATTATTTTAAGGATATTCTCGGAGGCAGCGAAGAGGATTATAACATAAGGCTGGATTCTCCCTTCGAGGAATCCAACCTTAGCCTGACTGTCGCCGGCAATGTGTCCACCAGATATACGGACAGAGAGGGCAGCCTTTCGGAAATAGCCGAATACATCAAGACTGTAGTAAGTGCAAGAAAAGGCAATTATCTCATATTTTTCCCTTCATACAAGTATATGAATGAGGTGTTTGGCCTATTTACCGAGAGATATCCGGAAATCGGAACAATTTTGCAGCAGCCTGCCATGCAGGAGGAAGAAAAGGAGCGCTTTCTTCAATGCTTCTGCCGGGATAATGAAAAGGAACTGGTCGGATTTGCAGTGATGGGAGGAATTTTTTCGGAAGGAATAGATCTTGAGGGGGAAAGGCTTATTGGGGCTGTCATTGTGGGTGTCGGCCTTCCGCAGGTATGCTTCGAGAGGGATATAATCATGGAGTTCTTTAAGAAGAAGAACAATATGGGTTTTGAATATGCATATATGTATCCGGGGATGAATAAAGTGATGCAGGCAGCCGGGAGGGTCATCAGGTCTGAATCAGACCGGGGCGTTGTGCTGCTTATAGATGAAAGGTTTTGCAGCAGCCGGTATACCGGTATCTTTCCCCGGGAATGGCTGCATAATAATAATGTAGAAAGCCATGAGGAATTAAGACGAATATTGGAGGAGTTTTGGAGTCGGATGGAGTAATATATGATATAATAGTCATATTATAATATTATTGCTGACAGTTTTAGGAGTAATCAAAAATGAGTGCGATTTCAGCTGAAAATATGAAAAGCTTCTCAGACACCGTATCGGATTTGTATACCCTGTTCTTCAGGAGCTATCCCTTTATGAAGCCTTTCCTTATGAATATATTCTTGTTCAGCTCCGGCAACTTTGGAATAATCATCAAGGAAGAAGGCCGCGAGGCAGGCAGGTTTTCAGTTTACCACAGTGCCGAAGGCATTATTGTCAAAGAAGGAATCAAAGAGGGGATCAATGTAAGAATCACATTGAACAGAAAGCACTATGAGGATATGATGCAGAACAGGAAAAAGTATATGGAGAAGCCCTATAAGCTGCTTAAGTTTTTCCCGGCCTTTTTAAGATCTGTAGCAATTGATGACAGATCCCTGGCGGAGAATGTACTTGCAGGAAGCAGAGTAACCTTGAGGCCCGGGTTAGACAGCGACATATATTATTTGTTAAAGTGGTATAATGACATTGAATTGAACAAGCTTGCAGGCTGGAGCAATTCCAAGGCAACTCCGGACAAGTTGAGGTACAATATCTCAAGAAGCTTTGGGTATGATCCTATGAACCTTATGATTGATAATGAAGAGGGAACGCCTATAGGGACAATACAGCTCTATGATTTCAATGAACAGGATAAAAGCTGCAAGCTTGGCATAAGAATCGGGGATAGGGATTATTGGAGCAAAGGATATGGGGAGGATGCAGTCAGGACAATTCTTAAGTATGCATTCTTCAATATTGATATATTCAGAGTTACATTGAAGGTATATGAGTACAATGAAAGGGCAGTCAAATGCTATCTCAAATGCGGCTTCCGCTGCGAGGGCAGAACAAGGCAGTCGGCATGCATAGACGGAAAGTTCTATGATGAAATTATAATGGGGGTACTGAAAAGCGATTTTATTCAGCTGACGAATAAATAAATAAGACACGGGGGGACATGGGGACGGGACACGGGGACGTTTCTCCTGTCCCGAAAAGCGGGACAGGAGAAACGTCCCCGTGTCCCGAAACATCCCCATGCCCCCCGTGTCTTATCACTTGTTTCCCATGTCTTTCATATCCTGCATCATATCTGATACTCTGAAATAAGCATTTCTCGCTGAACGTGAAACCTTTTTGCGAGTTTTTGAACTTAATGCAGGGATTAAAACCAATCCTGCCATTGCACCTAATGCTCCCCAAGTCATCATGCTTCTGGAGGCTCTTCGCATAACGATAGCACTTCCTTTCGGTATTTATGTAAGCCTTTGAATGTATTGTATTAATAGGTTGCTTTTTTTTGTATTTATTAAACCATGAAAATAATAGTATTTTTAAATTCCGGATAAATCGAATTCGGGAGTATAGCTGCTGTGTGCAGATTCCTTGCCCTGCATAAACCCATTTTCCAGGCCTGCTTCAAAGAAATAGCCAAGCACTTCATCATATTCGGACAAGCTTGCTCTCCTGTTGATATCCTTGTATTGAAAGGCTTTGTACATTGGAGTATATTGGCACATGATGCTCATGTATGCGTATTTTCCTATATTTTCACGTACCCATTGGAAAATTCTTTTTGAATCCGGTCCTAAACCGGGGAGAACCAGGTGCCTGATAATCAGTCCCTTTTTAATCATTCCGGCTTTGTCAAACTCAGGGTACCCTGCCTGATTATGCATTGCCGTTACAGCCTTTGAGGCATGCTCAAAATAACTGCCGATACTTGAATATTTTACCGAGTATGCGTCATCATAATACTTGATATCGGGAAGGTAGACATCAACAGTTCCCTTAAGAATTCCGATGGTTTCTTCAAGTTCATAACCGTTGGTGTTGTATATGATCGGCACATGCAGGCCTTTCTCTTTTGCTTTTCTTACAGCCTCGATAATATGCAGTGCATATGGAGTGGGAGATACAAGGTTGATATTATGAGCACCCTGCTCTTGAAGCTCCAGCATTATCTCCGCCAATCTTTCAGTTGAGATTTTTTTGCCGGTTAATGCACCGGAGGATGCTTGACTGATGTCATGATTCTGGCAGAATACGCATTTCATGTTGCAGCCGCTGAAAAACACTGTGCCGGATCCCCTGCTGCCGCTGATGCAGGGTTCCTCCCATTGATGAAGGCAGGCCTTTGCAACCAGCACTTCTGGTCCGGCACCGCATAAGCCTTTGCCTTCATATCTGTCGGAACCGCATTTTCTGGGGCAGATTCTGCAATTTTTCAATATATCATACATGGTGATTCCCTTTCCGCTCCACAGTTTATCAGAAGGTTTCAAACCTTCCGATAGAAATATTAAATCATATGGAGAAGCAAATTTGAAGGAATTATTTATGCACGTATAGAATACTACTATGCTGAAAAATTGCAGGAAAAATGTAAAATTAAGCAAAATTAACGGTGCAAGGGTGAGTTTTATGACTGAACAGGATTTGCTATTCTCTCTGGATATAGGTACCAGAACCGTTGTCGGCATAGTGGGATTCCATGACGGTCAGAAATACATAATCAAGGACTTTGAAGTGGAAGAGCACAAGGAAAGGGTTATGTATGACGGACAAGTTCATGATATTGAGCTTGTTGCAAAAGCAGTGGAAAAAGTTAAGGAAAGGCTTGAAGAAAAGACAGGCCTTAAGCTTAAAAGAGTATCCGTTGCTGCTGCAGGAAGGACCCTGAAGACTTGCAAAGGTTTTGCGGAGCTGGATGCGGATCCGTCTGTGGGAGTTGACAGGGAATTAATAAGCAATCTTGAAATTGAAGCAATACAAAAAGCTCAGAAAAGCATGGAGGAGCAGACAGAAGAGGGGGAACAGTCATTTTTCTGCGTAGGGTATGCCGTGGTGCGCTATTTTCTTAACGGGGGTATAATCGGCAATCTTGAAGGACATAAAGCAAAACGCATAGGAGTGGAAGTTCTGGCTACTTTTCTTCCCAGGCTGGTGGTGGAAAGCCTGTATGCAGTAGTCGCAAGGGCGGGCCTGGAGGTTTCAAGCATTACTTTGGAACCTATTGCGGCGATGAATGTGTCGATTTCCAGCAGCTTAAGGCTGCTAAACCTTGCTCTTGTGGACATTGGAGCGGGAACATCAGATATTGCACTGACAAAGGACGGAACTGTATTTGCTTTTGCAATGGCCTCTATTGCGGGAGATGAGATAACCGAAAAGATAGCCCAAGTCTTGCTGCTTGATTTTGACGAGGCGGAAAAAGCCAAAATCAGCCTGAATAATGAAATTATCAAATACACCGATATAATGGGACTGATTCATGAAAAGAACTCATCGGAGGTTTTGAATGAAATAGACGAATCAATCAGGATACTTGCTGAAGAGATAAGTAATAAAATACTTGAATTCAACGGGAAAGCGCCAAGTGCGGTATTCCTTGTAGGGGGAGGAAGCCAGATACCAAGGCTTACCGGATATATTGCCGAATACCTCCGGATACCTTCGGAAAGAGTAGGGGTAAGAAGCACCGATATCATAAGGAATGTGGAGATAGAGAGCAAAGGGCTTTCGGGACCGGAATTCATAACACCTATAGGAATCGCTGTTACTTCTTATTTTAACAGGCAAAAGGATTTTCTTCATGTAACCGTAAATGGTGTAAACGTAAAGATGCTTAATACAAAAGCTCTTACCATAGCAGACAGTCTCATAATGATGAATTACAATCCCCGCAACCTTATAGGCAGGAGGGGAAATCCGCTGACCTTCAAGGTCAATGGAAGAGAGGTAATTGTCAGGGGAGAACCGGGAGTACCTGCAGTCATATATCTTAATAATAATATTGCAGGACTTGACAGGCCCATTGCAAACGGAGATGAAATAATTGTGAAGCCTGCCGCAGAAGGTAAACCGGCAGAGGCTAATGTAAAGGATTATTTAGGCGATTATATTGAAAAAACAGTTTATTTAAATGAAAATTCCCTTAATCTTAGGCCTATGATTACTATAAACGGTCTTGAATGTAATTTGGATGCTCCTATTAAAAATAGTGATGAAGTGAATATAGAAAATATTGATACAGTACATGGGCTTTTGAAATCTCTGAATTTGAATTATAATAATATAGAAGTTGAAATCAACGGCAAAAAGGCAGAGCCCGGCGATGTCATAAATGACGGAGACCATATCAGCTATAAAGTGCTTGAAAGAACAAAAACGGAGAGCTTTCGGAAACATGATAAAAAAACAGTCTGCGTGAACGTGACTATAAACGGAAAACCGGAAGTTTTAGTGACAAACAAAACCCAATGCTTGTTC
>JAKJBU010000048.1 GCA_022706825.1 Bacillota bacterium | reverse complement strand
TGTTCCGCTGCTGGAATCTACCAGGCATTTAATAGGGAAGAGTGAATTAAAAATGATGAAAAAAACGGCAATACTTATTAATGCGGCAAGAGGCCCTATTGTTGATGAGAAGGCATTGATTGAAGCATTAAAAACAGGCGGGATTGCAGGCGCAGGACTTGATGTTTTTGAAAGAGAGCCGGAATTTGACCCTGAGCTTACAGAATTAGACAATGTAGTGATGCTGCCTCACATTGGGAGTGCTACTATAGAAGCGAGAATTAACATGGGTATGATAGCGGCAAGAAATATTATAGCTGCTATGAATGGCGAAGTCCCGAAGACGCTTGTTAATACGGACGTTCTTAAAAAATAGTATACTTAGGAGGGCTGCTGACGGCAAGAAGCGATGACTTTGTTCTGACGGTCAGACTGTTGCTTCTGTATACAATGTTTCCTGCTGCATCAAATCCGTGTACCTCATAGGTGTAAGTCCCACCGAAGTCCAAGTCATTATCATTTATGGAATAAGAAGAAGTTCTGAGGATTTCTTTGCCATTGCGGTACAAAATATAACCTGCTGTGCCTGAGTCATTTGCATTGCTTCCCCATTCAAGCTTCACTCTTGAATAGCCTATTTCAGTGGCTTTTAAAACACCGTCGGATTTTTCGGCAATTATTCTAAGTCTTTCCATAAGCCTTGTATTTGCAATATGCCCGTCGATAATATTTATTGCGCGGTTCAAGTCAGCAATGATTCGTTTTGAGATTTCCACATTGAGATTTTTATCATTGTATATAGCCTTTATTGCTTCTTGTATATTGTTTTTTTGTTCTTCATCAAAGCCCGCTCCTAGCTTCTCAATAAGGTTTTTGTATTTGTTTCTCTGATTTTTGTTTATACCATTATTCTTCAGATATACATCATCAAGCTTTCTTATTATGTCTTTTAAAATTATATTTATCGATTCTTCCGGATTTTTACCCGTAACTGCCGAGGGGGTGCTGAAGGCTCCGAGCTTCAATGCATAATCATAGCCGCTGCTGAACAGCGACTCGTATTCAAAGATTGCAATGCCGCTTGTATTTGAAGCCCTTACAGCGTCAATTTGTTTTATAAACACTTTGGTATCAACCTTGTTAAACGTTGCTATTCCTGAAGTGATCCGGGAATGGCCCCTTGAGAAGGCCCAGGTATTTTCTAAATCATCAATGACAGGTTTTTCATGCAGATAGTAGGACATAGGTATCAGGGTATTGATATAATCATTTCTAACCCATGTCTTTGGATTCTGATATATGTCGGAGAGGGTTTCATCATAGTCCGGCCATACATCAGCGGATATTTGAATTTCAGGCTGTATCGATTTTAATTCTGAAAATATCCTGCAAGCAAAGGAACTAATAATATACTCTCTGAATTCACACCATTCCTGCCATAATGAGTCCCCCGGCATCAGTGAAATTGGGTCAGTACCGGTAAAATTAGCGAACAGCTGCCTGGTATATGTATCATAGCCGAAGTCATTTGTATAATCGTGGGAATTTGGATATCTCAAGTAGTCAAATTGAATACCGTCAATATCGTATTTTTCGATTAGTTCTGTATACAGCGATGATAGGAAATCGTAAACCTCAGGCAGGGCGGGATTCAAAAAGTAATATTTGGTTATTCCGTTTTCCAGATAATAAGTATCGCCCTTTCTGCTTACATTCATCCACTCAGGTTTTTTCTCAGCTATGGGCAGATCCACAAGAAAGTTCTCCACCCATGCGTGAAGTTCAATTCCTCTCGAATGCGCTTCTTTAATATATGAGTCCAGGACATCAAATCCTTTGAATAAAGGATTCTGCCTCATCAAGTCATTGCCTGTCGGATATATGGCATATCCGTTCCAGTAGGTTTCAAGATATATGGTATTGATGTTGATTGATTCCAGCATATCAAAACTCTTTTTTACATCTTCAATATTTATGTCTCTGGGCCTTAACCATACTGCCCTGTTCTCTGCCTTTACAGACTCAAAGGTCATGAACCATGCCTTGTCCGCAACCTTTTGTATCTCTTGAACGGTGCCGGCCAAGTTTTCATACCGGCCTTCCTTCAGATGCCTGTTAAGCTTTGACAGCTTGTCGGCAGCAACATCTATTGCTTTCCGCACATCATCATATGGAATGTCCAGATACTGAAGCTTTGCCAGGCCAAGCCTGTCCTGTGCCGATTTAACATTCAATAAAGCCCTGCTTGTATATGATTCCGGAGTAAGGATTATAGTTACTTCTTTTTTGTCATGGTTTGCTATAACCGTCGATCCTAATAAGGCATTCTTTTGAAGCCATTTCATGCTTTCACCGTGTCCTGAAAGTACATATCCCCCTTCGGGTATTTTTGAGTCATTGCCTCCTGTGCCAATTATTATTCCCTCACTGTTTACCGTAATCTCATAGCCATAAGGGTTTGTACCGGTAAATTCACCGTAGCTGCTGTCATAGATTATCAATTGATCCGGCCCTCTGAAGCTGTCATATGGCTTTTCTTTCACACTGTCCCATGCGGCGGGGTTATCTGCCAATGTTCTTGGGTTGTATGCGGCATATTTGATTTTACTTGCATTATACAGCTTAGCATCAGCTGATATATTAATATTAATACCCGGTTTTGCTTTTTCCCGTACCTGCATGTAGTATGGGCTTCCTGCGTGTATTGATATTACCGCACCATCCGTCGGTATCTGCGAATTATTCCGGCCCTGCAGCCCTTCGGTATTTGTCATATCTGCAATTTTGGTGATAATGCCGTCTTCAACCGTCAGTTCCATTCCCCACGGGTTTGTCTTTGTCGAGGTATTGTAAGCAGCATTATATAATATTATTTGATTGGCATCCCGTACTGTATTGATTTGATCAATTGGTATAAGCATATCCTCCAGTATAAAATACATATCGGGAGAAACGGGGATATCAATGTTGGTAAGTGTTAATCCTGTGCCCACGGAAAATTTTCTTCTAAAATCCTCATTGTCGCCGGTATATGATATTACGCATCCGTTCGGAGGAATATAAGTACCATTGGCGCCGCTGCTGTTTTCTTGAACAACAATATTGTTTACAATGACGAACTCATGGGTATGTGCTCCGAAAGGCCTGGTAAATTCACCATATTTGTTGGTATACAATATGACTTGTTCTCCATCAATCGGGTATGATTCAGAGCTGTCTTCGAATATAATCGAAGGAGTGATGCTGATATCATTGTTTTCGGCATAAATATTGATTTGAAATAAAGACATTAAAACTAAGAATATGCATATCAGGCTGCTTACAAGATGCTTCATATCATTGCTCCTTTATTTTCAACATTTTATGTCATATAAATTATAGCAGAGCATGTATATGTGAAGCAACTGAAGCATATTGAAAATAGCTTGTCTGGCAAGCCACAAAATGATATATTATTCAAGGGGAGGAGTTTTTATGTATGGTCTTGCACTTGAAGGCGGAGGTGTGAGGGGCGCTTTTCACATGGGTGCTTATAAAGCCTTGCTGGAAGAAGGATACGAGTTCGGAGGAGTGACAGGTACATCCATAGGAGCACTGAACGGAGCCATAATTGCCCAGGGTGATTTCGAGGCAGGATACAAGCTATGGGAAAGTATGGATACTCCTTTATTGTTTGATATTGAAGAAGAGCAATACAGAAAGCTAATTGACAGAAAAATAGACAGGGAATTGCTGTTAAGGCTGGCTGCCAGAATGGGCGAAATACTTGAAAATAAGGGCATAAATACCAGCAAAATACGCCAGGTGCTTGAAAGCATTATAAATGAAGAAAAACTCCGGAAATCAAATATTGACTTCGGCCTGGTAACGGTGTCGATTACTGATTTAAAGCCTTTGGAGCTGTATAAGGAGAATATTCCCGAAGGAAAGATGATTGATTACCTTATGGCAAGTGCAAGTTTTCCCGGATTCAAATTAAACCCCATCGGGGATAAATACTATATTGACGGTGCCTTTTACGATAATTGCCCCATTAATCTGCTGGCCAGAAAGGGATATAAGGATATAATCGCAGTCAGAACCCTGGGATTGGGCATTGTCCAGCATGTACGATATCAAAGTGTGAAGGTCACAAATATATTCCCTTCTGAGGACCTGGGAAGCCCCTTGGACTTCAACCGGGATCTGATAATTCGCAATCTTCAGTTGGGTTATTATGATACAATGAAGCTGCTGAAGCGCCTTAAAGGAAGAAAGTATTACATTATACCCGAAGATGAGGAAAAAGTATTTGAGATTTTCCGCAGTTTGCCTGATATGCTGGTTAGGGAACTTGGAAAACTGTTCAATACTAAGGAAATGACTGTAAAAAGAATGCTGTTTGAAAGAATAATTCCGGAGATTGCCGACTTATTGGGATTGAAAGCAGCCTCGGAGTATCAGGACATACTCATTGGCCTGCTGGAATACCTTGCTGAAGAAAGCGGGGTGGAAAGATTCAGGATATATTCAGTGAAAGAGTTCATGAAGGAAATAAAATTTCAAAGGGAAGGTAAAAGCAGAATGCATGTCAAAAGGCCGGTATTAACGGGCAGAAAAAGCCTGAACACGAGATTGGCATATATTCTTAAAAGAAAAAGCAGGTTGAGCAAAGCAGCAAAAAATATATTTGATGAAATCAGCTCATAGCAGACGGAAAGGAGAGTGAGCAGAAAGTACTTTTTTAAGGAAACTTTTCCGCATATCCTATTGGGACAAGACGGCCTGATTTGCATCAGCAAGGATCCAGTATCATTATTCTATAATAAAAGGGGGAATTGAAATGTATAAACCAGTAGCGGAACCTTTCAGGATCAAAATGGTAGAATCCATCAGAATGATTTCCAAGGAGGAAAGAGTAAAAGCATTAAAAGAGGCAGGATATAATCCCTTTGCCTTGAAGGCCGAAGACATATATATCGACCTGTTGACAGACAGTGGGACGGGAGCTATGAGCGACTATCAGTGGTCAGGCATGATGTTGGGAGATGAATCCTATGCCGGGAGCAGGAATTTCTATAATCTTCTGGAAGCAGTAAAAGATATTATTGGCTATCCGTATTGCGTACCGGTACATCAGGGCAGGGGAGCGGAAAAAGTATTGTTCAGCAATCTCATAAAGAAAAAAGGCCAATACGTACTTGGGAATATGCATTTTGATACCACTATGGCTCATATTGAGCTGAACGGCGGAAGGCCTTTGAATTTTATTACTGAAAAAGCCTTCAATACAACGGAACCTTATGAATGGAAAGGTAATTTCGACCTTGAAAAGCTGGAAGCTTTTATTAAGGAAAATGATAGAGAAAACATCGCTTTTATTCTGATAACCATAACCTGCAACAGCTCAGGAGGCCAGCCCGTATCCATGGAAAACATAAAAGGGGTCCATGCTCTCGCTAAAAAATATGGCATAAGGCTGTTTATAGATGCTGCAAGGTTTGCGGAGAACGCTTATTTTATAAAGCGCAGGGAAAAGGGCTATGAAAATAAGAGTATCACTGAGATAGTTCGGGAAATGTTCTCTTATGCCGAAGGCTTTACCATGAGCGCCAAAAAGGATGCCATAGTAAATATCGGAGGCCTTATCGGCATAAAGGAAGATGAAGAGTTATTCACCGCCGTAAAAACTACTTTGATCCCTTACGAGGGATTTGTATCATACGGGGGTCTTGCAGGAAGAGACATGGAAGCTCTGGCAAGAGGCCTCAGGGAAGGTGTAAATGAAGATTACCTGCATTACAGGATATCCCAGGTTGAATACCTCGGTTACAGGCTTACGGAAGGAGGCGTCCCGATACAACTCCCAACAGGAGGCCATGCGGTATTCGTAGACGCAAAGAAAATGCTGCCGCATATACCGTACTATCAATTCCCGGCCCAGGTTCTGGCAAATGCTTTGTATATCGAATCAGGAGTAAGGGCAGTTGAAATAGGATCCTTCCTGCTTGGGCGGGATCCGGAGACGGGAGAACACAGAGAATCGCCTCTCGAACTCATGAGGCTGACAATACCCAGAAGAGTGTATACGAACAGCCATATGGATTATATCGCTGATGCCCTTATATACTTAAAAGACAAGGTCAATACATTAAAGGGGCTGGATTTTGAATATGAGCCTAAAGTATTAAGGCACTTTACTGCAAGGCTGAAGCCAATAGAATAGCGAGGATAATTATGGAGAAAACAAAGGGCCATAATCAATCCTTGAAGTCAATGTATCCTTCCTTGTAGACCACTACAAAAGGAATAGGCTGAAATTAGCGGTTTGGGCTGCTGCGAAATGATACATTTTGCAGCAGCCTTGTATTGTACCGTTCCGGAACGGTACAGCAGAAAGGAGACATAATATTGGATAGAAAAAAAGCGGTTTATTACATCAGCACAAACGAAGGGCGGCCGGGCACTGTCTCACGTGTCGTGTGGGAAATATTGAATGATAAAGGCTTATTAAAACCTGCGGGAATGTCATTTGATAACCGCGAGGTTATGATGCATCGTGACGAAACAGGCAATGAATATTATTTCGCACAGTCGGAAGTTCCTGTTTGCTGGGATTATCCGAGATACTTGGCGGAGATGAACGAGAGATTTGCGGATGCAGATTTTTCGGGCATGGTCACCTGGCACGAGGGGGCGAGTGCACCGCCTAAGGTGCTTACAGTCCATACTATAGGAGATGTGAATGCGGGAGTATATGGACCGGCTAACCCTGCTTATATGAGAAACATACTGCTTTCGATGGAACATAACCGCGTTATGCTGGGGCTTTCGGATTACATGACGGTTACAGAGGCGACTCATTGGTCGGGTACTGCCGTAAGCGGAAGTTCACCGGAATTGATTTTGCAGTATCCGGTGCCTATGGTGGATATTGAGGTAGGAAGCGAGGAGGACAGCTGGAACAACCGTACAGCCTGTGAAGCTCTGGCAGGCGCATTAACCCATGTGTTTGAAAGTGACGGCAAACGCGTGCACAACCTTCTTTGTGTAGGAGGTATCCATTTCGATCCAAACTTTGCACAAGCCGTATTTACACAATGGGAAGATGATGCATTCGGCGTTTCACATATCATAGCCAACCAGTGGCTCGTTGCAGGGGAGTATGAAAAGGAGCATGGGCTTGCATTTACAAGTGCTGCTGTTGATAAAATTGCAGGCGGCGTGGAGGCGGTGGTGCTACATGACAAAATGAAAGGCTGCTATAAGGATTTGGTGCGTGCGGTTGGAGAGAAGTATCAGATTCCCGTTCTGAGGCATCAGCGTCTTAGACAGCCTGAGGAGCTTCAATTGTAAAAAACAAATATGTAAAAACAAGCCGGCAGTCCATTCGGATTACCGGCTTTAAACTTTCAATAATGGTCAGGGTGACAGGAATTGAACGCCTTATTATGGATTTGGGGGGACAATTGGGTCACCAGGATGGAATATATCAAATACGAACAACAATCTTATAGGGTCGGTAGGGTGTAACACTTCCACTGCACTTATAGCATTTAATGTTACTGCAACCTCAGAATTAGACTGAACTGTCATATCGGTTTCTTCTTCCGTATCCCCAAATACTGTAAAGGAGACGGGTACTGCTGAAAAATTTCTTACCAATATACTGCCAAATGGGAAACGGGAAGAATTTTGTGCTATACCAATTTGTACCGGAGAACAATCTTGAAATTCACTTGCCTTAAAGATTGTATTTGTACTTGGTTTATTTGTTGCTTTTTTTATCAGGTTTAGGGAAAACTTTTCGTGAACTAAACAGCATTCACCGCATTTTTCTACTGTACTGTCCGGCAACCGGTTGAAACGAGATGAAAAAACTGGTTTTCTAAATGATTTACTCATTTATACACCTCCTTTTGGGATACCTTGTCTGCTTTTCTTAATATATAGTATTAAGGCAGTATATATTTGGTGCGTTTGTGGTTATAAAAAGTCTTGACAAGCCTGATACAGCTTTTTATACAAAATAAAAAAAGTGCCTTAAAGCACTTTGATTACTTAGATGGTCTGGGTGACAGGAATTGAACCTGCGACCTCTTGAACCCCATTCAAGCGCGCTACCAAGCTGCGCCACACCCAGAAAAATATTCTTATATCATTTCTGACACCTATTGAATATATCATAAAAAAGTATAAATTTCAAGAACATATTTTGCCGGGTTAATGTCTACTTATCGCTTATTCAGATGTATTGCCGAACAAGATATGAATATAATCGCGTCTGCCTTTGGAGAGTAGTATAGCTTATTCATTGTTTTTTTCTTTAAAATGTGCTTTCACTGCTTCGTGTGAAAGCCATCCTTTTTCCTCACCTGATTTTTGTCCCTTTGCAAGCTCAGCCATCAGTTTGATTGTCGCTTGAGTTTTTTCATAATCCAAAATATCAATAAGTGCATAGCGCCCTCTGCCGTTCTTTGTCAAAAAGACCGGCTCGCCAACCGCAACATCCCTTAATACCTCGTTATAATTTCGCAGATCAGAAACTGGCTTGATATTTGGCATAATATCACCTCTCTTCTTGTTGATAATATTATATACAAATTCTTCGCAAAATACAACATCAAAAACAACAGCACGCAATATTCTGATTGCATTTTGCCGTATTATTCACACATTGCATTATTACCTTCAGAACTATTTCAATGGGAAGCTGGCACTAATTTTATTATTTGCTTAATTTATGCAGGATTATGGGAACCGGTGGAGAAATATATACCTTATGTAAATATAAGGTTCAATAAGTTATACCTGTATCTTGCGAGGAGCTGCTGGTGCTATGAGGGCAAAAAAAAATAAAATATCATCTGTTTATATATTCCCTGTATTGTTTTTTGTTATTTGTCTATCATACTTTATTAGATTCATGTTTTTCAATATTGAAACTGAAATAGTAAAATATGGCTCAGTTGAGAATTCAATAAGAGTAAAGGCATTGATAATAAGGAATGAATCAACTACAATACTTCCGTCGGGAGTGGAAATTAAATATAATGTCAATGAAGGCGAACGGGTCTCCCTGGGGAAGAAAATTCTGGAGATTGTGAAGAATGATCAGGCGGACGAAAATATATCAATAAAGATAAAGCAATTGGATGACAGGATACAAGAAATAAAACAGTCGGATATTAATAACAACTTTTTTTCAAAGGACAAGGAAAAGATAGAGAACCGGATAAAGGAAAGGGTGTCCGACCTTAAGAGCATCGCCAGGTCAGGAGACCTTAAAAAGCTTGATGATGTAAAAAACGACCTTGCCGCCAATTTATACAAAAAATCTTTGATATACGGAGAAGGAAGCTTTTTCGGGAAGAATCTGGAGCAGCTGCAAAAGGAGAAAAGTGTCCTGGAGGGAATATACAATAACAGTATTGATGTAATATATGCCCAGGCTTCAGGAGTTGTAAGCAAAAGCCTGGACGGTTATGAGCAGATACTGAATATTGGGAATATCAAGGATTTCAAACTCAGCAATATCAGAGAAATAATGAGTTCTTTGACGGCTGACAGCCAAAAAACCAGTCAGAGCACTACGGCCGGAATCAAGATAGTTGACAATTTTGAATGGTACACATGCAGTTTAATAAGCTTCGATCAGACAAAGGATATAAAGGCAGGAAAAAAAGTCAGACTGAGATTTTCAGAGCTGGGGAATGCAGAGGTTAACGGCGAGGTGCATGAGGTATCCCAGCCGGAAGGTGACATATGCATGGTAATAATCAGGATTAGCGATCATGTCAATGATTTTTACAAAAAGAGAATTGCCGAGGTTGATATAATAAAGGATTATAACGAAGGCTTCGAAGTGTCGGCAAACGCTATAGTGGTTAAGGATAATACAAGAGGGCTGTATGTACTTAAAAAAGGAATTGTAAAATTCATACCTGTTGCTGTTATGAATGAAGATAAAGAAAGATGCCTCGTTAGAAATCTTAATAAGGAAGAATGGAATTCCAAATCGGAATATGAGCCTCTGAAAATTTTTGACGAAGTAATTACTACAACAGAAAGGGTTAAGGAGAATCAGGTTTTTACCGATAAAATATAGGAGGGGTTTAACTTTGCAGGAAATCAAAAATAATATTATTGCCATATCCCGGGATATAAATGATATTTGTATAAAAAAAGGCAAAGCCCCTGACAATATTACCATAATAGCCGTGACAAAAACCATAGATCCCAGCCGTGTGAATTATGCAATAAAATGCGGGATTAGAAATATCGGTGAGAATAAAGTGCAAGAGATAATGGCAAAATATGAAAATATTGAAGAAAATGTTAATTGGCACCTGATTGGGCATTTACAAACCAATAAGGTAAAATATATAATAGATAAAGTAGCATTGATTCATTCTGTTGACAGCATAGGCCTGGCGGAAGAAATAAATAAGAGGGCTGAAAAGGCCGGGCTTGTAAAAGATGTGCTTGTACAAGTGAATGTAGCACAGGAAGAGACCAAATTCGGAATAGAATATGATGAAACAGACAGCTTTACAGAGCGGTTATCAGGGCTTTCCAGCATAAGGGTGAAGGGACTTATGACCATTGCCCCATATTATGACGATGCTGAGCTGGCAAGGCCTGTGTTTAGACGGCTGAAAGAAAAATTCGATATGCTGGCAGCAGCAAGTATTCCAAATGTAGATATGAAGTATTTATCCATGGGTATGACCAACGATTATAAGGTTGCAATTGAAGAGGGTTCCAACATGGTAAGGATTGGGACAGGTATTTTTGGAGCAAGGAATTATGATTTATAATAAGGAGGTATAGTAATGGAGTCCAATATCTTGAACAAGGTACTTTATTTTATGGGAATAGGAGAAGCTGCTGAAGAAGAACACGAAGAAGCTGAAGTATCAAAACCTCAGATAGAAGCAGTGGGCACCGCTTCCCACCGCAGGAGCAATGTAGTTAATATACATACTGCCTCTGCACCCATGAAGGTTGTTCTGGTAGAGCCTTCTTCCTATGATGAAGTTCAATCCATCTGTGATGATCTTAGAAGCAAAAAACCTGTAATAATCAATTTTGAAGAGATGGACAAGGAAGTAGCCAAAAGGATGGTCGATTTTATCAGCGGCGCGGTATATGTACTTGACGGTACAATTCAAAAGATTTCAAACGGTATAGTGCTGGTTGCTCCGTCGAATGTGGATGTTTTGGGTAATATTAAGAGTTCTATAGGCGATGAGAATTTCGACCTGGAAGGAATTTTCAGCTGGCTTAAATAATTTTAGAATGAGAGTGGTTAGATGAAATTTGTCTTGGCTGCAACTTTGTCATATTTTATTGATTTTCTTAACTTTATGATACTCATTAGAGTTTTATTGTCCTGGTTTAGTTTTAATCCCGACAGTAAGATAATAGTGTTGATATTTCAGTTAACAGATCCGATACTTGAGCCCTTTAGAAAGCTTACCGCCAAATTGGGGCTCAATACGGGCATGATTGATTTTTCACCCATAATATCATTGTTATTTCTTTATTATATAGCCAAACCTTTACTGCTGACTTTGATATATACTTTCCTGTAAATAATGGTTCTGTGAAGAATAATCCTGGAGCAGTATACGATACAACAAAAAAAGGAAGAATAGGAATTGTTATTAAGAAATACCTGTGATGGAGGTTGAAGGAACATGATAACTCCGATGGATATAAGAAACAAGGAATTTAAAAAGGCCTTCAAAGGATACAAGGA
>JAKJBU010000047.1 GCA_022706825.1 Bacillota bacterium | reverse complement strand
CATCCAAAGGTTTTATTGATGATGATAGCTTGTTCAACACTGGGATATATGCGATATTTGTACGCCTTATTCATAGCTTTTCACCTTGGCTTTCAATGTATCTTTTAATGACCTCAATAGGTGCACCGCCAGTGGTAAGCAAGCAAAAACTTCTTGACCAGAAGTATTCTTTCCAGAGTGCTTGACGTATTTGCTGATATTCTTTTTTTATCAGTCGGGATGATGCACTTTTGTATGCATTGATAAATTTTGATAGTTCACTGTTAGGATGAGCCTTGAACAGAATATGAACATGATCTTTGTCATGATTCCATTCTTGCAAAGTGATATTGTAGTTGGAAGACAAAGACTCAAATATTTCTTTGAGTCTGTCAGAAATTACTTCATCAACTATTTTTCTACGATATTTTATAACAAGAACAAGATGGTAATACATAAGAAATACTGAATGATTGTTATTATCCAATTCCATTTGTTTATCACCCTCTATCAAAATTACTACTGATTATATTTTATCATATATAGAAGTGATTTATCAATATCTTTTGGAATAATATGTCGCCAATTCATCTCCCTCCTACGCACTCACTATCGTGAGCAAGGTAACTTAGAGGTGGGAGACTTCTTGCCGAACGTGGTTAAATAAGAAATATAATACGCGTTTGCGCATATTATATCACATTATATATAAAATGATAAGAACCCCGAATTACGCGGGCTCCTATCATTTGCCGGACTTTTCCGCCTTTTTTTCTATCTCATCAACAAGCTTCAGCAGGACTTCGGATTTTGCTTCAACAATCATATCATTTTTTGCGATAACGGCATTTTTCAAATCGGCAAAGGCAAATTCAAACTTGCTGACAATTTCAGCGTTTTCACTTTTGAGCTTCGGCCTGGCTGTCATCCATATATTTTCAAAGTACAGAAGTACATCATTTGTACCGGTGAAATTTTGCTTTTCACTCAGCAGCATTATTTTCTTTGCCGCGAACCTAAGCCTGTCAAGGTCGGGGGGGACCTTTGCCTCGTAGAGCATGTAGAAATCCGGCAGGTGTTTATATAGTTGATTTATTTCCAGCAAGCTCAGATAGGCATCCTGGGCTTCAACCGTCTTGGTCAGATTGTTAAGTGCCGATTCAAAGTCGTTAATGGTTGTTTGCATTGCAAAATCAGATATTGCTTTTGCTTCATAACTGTTCCAGGCACTATGCAATTCCAATACATCTTTCTTAATGCTTTCAAATTTTTTGTATTTTTCCTGCTCCAGTTTCATCTTCATCTGTTCGGGAGTGAGCTTAGGGGCTTGAGCCTGCTGCTTCTGCTGCCCGCCGCCGCTTTCACTGCCGCCGCTGCTGCCTTCGCCGCCTCCGCCCTGTTCACCGGACTGGCCTCCTTGCTCCCCTTCCTGCTTCTTGCCCTCTTCGGAAGCTTGCTTCTCAATTTTTTCCTGCTGCATGAACATTGGCTTTTTGCTTTCCTCATGTATTGCCTCAAGGGCTTTTTCCACTTTTTTTATGCTGTCCTTAAGCTTATCCAGTTCATCAGGAGGCTTTTTTTCTTCCGCTTCTTTCTGTGCCTTCTCCAAGTCCGGCTTCTTCTGGGGGGAACATGAAGCAAAGCTTAATAAGGACAATAAAATAAGTATCGGAAGTATTATTCTATATAAAGGCTTTATCGTATTCAAAGAAATCACCTCTTTAACTTTATTATTCCTTAATTATTCTTTAATATAATTTCAGAAGCGGCTTTGAGTCCTTAATGACAACTAAATATCTTTCCATTTATGGAATACAACTGAAAATTTTTTTGAGGACACGGGTGGGACACGGGGACGTTTCGCGGGACACGGGCGTTTCCCCGGGAGAAACGTCCCCGTGTCCTCTTGTTATATAAGGATTCTATTTGTTATAATAATTATAATGATCGAATAACAGAGGAGAAAACATATGAAGACTATCGGGATAATAGGCGGAATGGGGCCGCTGGCTGCCGCCAGGCTGTTTGAACGGATTGTCATTCTTACAAAAGCCGGCTGTGATAATGAACATATTCCAATAATAATTGACAATAATACAAATATACCCGACAGGACAGAAGCCATATTGAACAATGGGGATAATCCGGCCTTTGAGCTGGTCAGATCCGCACTGAGGCTTGAACTTATGGGGGCGGATGCTATAGTAATGGCCTGTAATACCGCGCACTATTTTTATGAAGAGATTATCAAGTTTGTCAAGGTTCCTGTTATAAACATGGTGGAGGAGACTGCCAAATATATTATTAAAAGCAATCCGGCCGTAAAGTGCGCGGGTTTGCTTGCCACAGAAGGCACCTGCAAGTCGGGGATATACAAGAGGGTATTTGAAAAGCAGGGATTGAATCTGCTGGTGCCTGAAGCAGAAGAACAGCAGCATATAACGGAGTTGATCTATGATATTAAAAGAAGCAGGGAGGATATAAATCCGGAGAATACAATCAGAGTAGTATCTGCTCTGAGAAAAAGAGGTGCCGAAGTGATAATCCTTGGTTGTACAGAGCTTCCCATAGCCTTTGGCATGTTTGACATATGCAGCGGCTATGTAGACTCTCTGGAGGTTCTGGCAATGAGCGCAATAGCTTTTGCAGGGAAGGACATCAGATATGAGAAAATAAATAAGGGTTTGAAGTGATGCATATGAAAACAGCAAGTTTGGTTTTTGCAGTCCTGTTTATCATATTGGTGCCGCCGGTATTGCTGCTTACGGATGTGCAGATGGTGGCTTATGACAGGGATTACTACAGGGCTGAATACGATAAATACGGCATCCCCGGGCATATTGGCATGAGCATGGATAATCTTATGGAGGCAACGGAGAAGCTTCTTTTATACCTTGACAACAAAAGGGATGATTTGAATTTCAAAGCCTCATTTAACCATGGCGAGGAAGAATTCTTCAGCCCCAGGGATAAGCTGCATATGATTGATGTCAGGGGACTTTTTGTCAGGGGGCGCTTATTCAGAGATATTTCGCTGATTTATATTGCGGTATTCATTATGCTCTTGTTCAGGGGAAAGCCTTTCAGGAACCAACTAAGGAAGTTTGCCCGTCATGGCATTGCAATTTCGGCGGCAGGTATTGCTCCGGTTATAGTGCTAATAATACTGATGAAAATTGATTTTTACAAGTATTTTACGGTATTTCACGAGATATTTTTTACAAATGACCTGTGGCTGTTGGACCCGGCCGCAGATAGGCTGATAAATATTTTTCCCCAGGATTTCTTTACTGATATGGCTTTCAGCATATCATACCTGTACATTGCAGAAATGGCTGCCATACTGATTTGCAGCTTGATAGCCCTGAAGCTTGTCAAGTCCGATTAAACTATCATGGAGGTTTTATTATGAAAAGGTTATGTCTATTGCTTGCTTTTATTATGCTGTTTACCTCAGGCTGCTTTCTGATGCCGGGAACAGAAAGGGAAAGCGTCAAGCTGTATTATGCTGTAAAGGGCAATGCCGGCTTGGATATAGAAAACAGAGAAATAGAATATAAGGATGCGAAAAGCAAATATGCAAATACCCTTGAGGAGCTGTTGAAAGGCCCTTCCGACAGCGGCAAATTCGAAACAAGCATCAGCAAGGATACAAAAGTGCTGAGTGTCAAGGTTGAAGGAGATAACCTGACAGTTGACTTTTCAAAGGAGTTCAATGTTTTTTCGGGGAGTATGCACGAAGCGGCAGTGGTATCTTCCGTAGTTGATACTATGCTGCAGTTTAATGAGCTTAAGAAAGTGAGAATACTTGTTGAAGGACAGGAGCTGATTGCTCCCAGCGGAGAGCCATACGGATTCATGGAGTTCATCGATTTCAACATCGGAGATGTGGCTGAAAAAGAGATTACTCTATATTTTGCCGACTCCCAGGCTATGTATGTGGTTCCGGAGAAAAGAACTGTTTTTGTGAAAAAGGACATAAGCGATGCTGAATTTTTCCGGATAGTGCTTGAGGAACTCATTAAGGGGCCCAATACCGAAAACCTGTACGGGACAATACCGGAAGGAGTTGCGGTTGAATATACCGAGGTGGAAGGAGATCTTCTGAAGGTTGACTTTTCGGAGGAAATGCATACCAATCACTGGGGGGGAGCAGCAGGAGAAAGCATGACCATTAACTCCATAGTCAACACATTGACGGAATTTGAGAATATCAAAAGGATAATGCCTACAGTGGACGGAGGCCCTATGAGCATAGAGCACATGGTGGTGGAAGAACCTCTGACAAGGAATGAAAGTATGATTTATAAGCCATAGCAACGGGATTACAGGAGGATTAAGGTTGGAGCCGCAAGATTCGGGCAGGTTGTCTATTTTCAAGGGTAATCTTTTATATATGATAGTAATGGTTCTGTTTGTGACAGTGGGGTATTTTTCGCAGCAGAGGGATTTTTATTATGGAATTCTTATAACCGAATTTCTGTTGATTGCTCTGCCTGTAATCATATATGTGAAAATAAACGGTGCATCAGTGAAAAAAGAGCTGAGGTTCAACAGCCTGAGCCTCATTGACGCAATTCTTGTAATTGTTGCTGCCGTTGCCGCATATTTTGCGGCTGTTTTCATCAACCTGATTGCAGAAATCCTTATAAGCCTGATGGGGGATCTTATTGTACCTGATATACCCTTTGCGAAAAGCCCAAGAGAGTATTTAGTGCTTCTTTTTGTTATTGCAGGTTCTGCGGGCATTTGCGAGGAGATATTGTTCAGGGGCTTCATATTGAGGTCCTATGAAAAGCTGGGAATGTGGCCGGATATAGTTTTTACGGCACTGCTTTTTTCTGTATTGCACCTGAATATTCAGAACATGGCGGCACCGTTTTTTCTGGGTATAATACTTGGTTTTGTGGTATACAAGACGAATTCGGTTTTTGCGGGAATGCTCGGGCATTTCATCAACAATGCGGTTTCGGTTACCTGGGGCTATGTAATTATGAACCTGCCCTTTTATGAGAGCATGGATATTGAACAGCTTCAGGGGGGTGTAACCACACAATCCCTAATAGGCGCCTCAATTATTTTCGGGCTCATATTGCCCTTTGCGGTTACAATTCTGGCAATTTGCCTGAAGGCGATAAAGGACAGGCATCCGGAAGCGGCCTCCCCAAGGCCTGATGAAAGCTTCATAAGTACTATGGGAAACATAAGGCTGTCCTGGCCTTTATTAGTATCTCTTTTGATATTCATCGGTGTGATGATTATAGAAATTCTGCTTATTAAAAATGGAAGAGGACCAATAAATTTCTAAAGAAGGAATGATGAAAAATGATGGATGCCGCTGTTATCGGAGGCGGGCCTGCCGGCCTTTCCGCCGCATTAAACCTAAAAATAAGAAACAAGAGCCTTGTATTTCTCGGAGGCAGTGAAAATGTCACAGGCCTTATGAAAGCGCCGCAGATAGACAACTATCCCGGCCTCAAAGGCATAAGCGGAGCGGAGCTTGTTAAGAGCTTCCGGGACCACGCAATTTCAATGGGAGTGGAAATAAAGAAGGAAAAAGCATATAACATACTCGACATGGGAGATTACTTCTCGATAAATGCCGGGAATGAGTTCTATGAGGCACGGTCAGTCATAATTGCCACAGGGCGTGAAAAAGCAAAGTACCTTGAGGGAGAGAAGGAATACCTGGGTAAAGGGATAGGTTATTGCGCCACCTGCGACGGCCCGTTATACAGGAACAAGTCAATAGCTATAATTTCAGAGAATGAGGAAGGGGAAGAGGAGGCTAATTTTCTTTCCGAGATCTGTTCCGAGGTATTCTATATACCTGCCTATAATACGGAGCCGAAGCTTAAGGACAGTATTAAGCTGCTTAAAGAAAAAGCCATGGGTATTCAAGGGGACGGAAATAAAGTCAGCAAACTGACTACCGATAAAAGGGAACTTAAGGTGGATGCGGTATTCATCGTCAGGGATGTAATTCCTGTAAACCAGCTTATAGAGGGATTGGAGCTTCATGAGGGCTCTATTAAGGTGGATAGGGATATGGCTGCAAGCATTAAGGGCGTTTTTGCCTGCGGGGATTGTACCGGAAAGCCTTATCAGATTGCGAAAGCCGTGGGAGAAGGAAATGTGGCAGCCCTGAGTGCGGTGCGATATCTCGAAAAAAAATAATATTGACAGTATAAGGAAGTAATAATATAATAATACTAAGATAACATATACCCCGTATAGGTATATAATATATTGATAATTACATATAATATTAAGGGGTGAAAAAATGCTTAGTAAGAATATGGTTATAGACGATATCCTTTATAAATATCCGCAGCTTGAGACAGTGTTCAAGGAACACGGAATAAAGTGCTTCGGATGAGGCGGGGCTCTGTATATGACAGTAGAGCAGGCTGCTCTCAGATATCGGGTAGATGCGGAAGAACTGGTGGACGACTTGAATAAGAATTTGCAGTAGCATTGCCGTCCATTGGACGGCTTGTCTTCTGCCGCGGCTTGATTGACACACCCGGCAAATTATATTAGAATTATCAGTGACATACAATAGAACCAATAATTCTGCGATGTAATTTTATTAATTCGGGGGTCACTTATGCTTCACAGATATGAACAGAAAGGCTTGAAAATAGTTGTGGACGTCAACAGCGGAGCGGTGCATGTCGTCGATCAGCTGACTTGGGATATATTGGACCACTATCCGGACAGTATTGAGAATATTGTCGGAGTACTTAAGGGCAAACATGAGGAATGCAATATAAGGGAAGCATGGAACGAGGTAAGGGAGCTTGAAAGCCAAGGACTATTGAATTCCGCTGATGTATACATGGACAAGGTTCTTGAGGACAAAAAGGAAATGTATACCAAGGCCTTGTGCCTGAATGTTGCTCATGACTGCAACATGAGGTGCGGCTACTGCTTTGCAAGTACCGGAGATTATCATGGGGGACGGAAGCTGATGCCTTTTTCAGTGGCTTCAAGGGCTGTTGAATTCCTGCTTGAAAGTTCAGGGAACAGAAAAAGGCTGGAAGTGGATTTCTTCGGCGGAGAGCCTTTAATGAATTTTGATGTGGTAAAGGAGACTGTTCTTTTTGCCAGGGAAAGGGAAAAGGAGTACGGCAAGAGGATCGGCTTTACCATTACAACCAACGGAGCACTGCTGGGCAAGAAAACAGCGGAATTCATAAATGAAAATATGGACAACATAGTATTGAGCATAGACGGAAGAAAACAGGTAAACGACAGGATGAGAAAGTTTACCGACGGCGCAGGCACTTACGATGATATAATGCCGAAGCTGAAAAGCTTTGTTGCGTCCAGAGGGGATAAAAGTTATTATATCAGGGGAACCTTTACCGCAAACAACCTGGATTTCTGCAGTGATGTGCTGCATTTGGCCGACGAGGGTTTTAAGGAAATCTCCATTGAACCTGTTGCCGCAGAAAAAGGAAAGGCTTATGCTCTCAAGGAGGAGCACCTTCCAAGGATTTACCGGGAATATGACAGGCTTGCAGAAAAATACATAGATTATTATGAAAAAGGAAAAGGCTTCAGGTATTATCATTTCCTGATGGATCTGGACGGGGGCCCTTGCGTTTACAAGAGGGTGTCTTCCTGCGGTTCCGGGGTGGAATACTTTGCAGTTACCCCGGACGGAGAATTATATCCCTGCCATCAGTTTGTCGGCAGAAAGGAATACCTGATGGGAGACGTATGGAAGGGTGTCTCAAATAAGGAACTTCAGAAGGAGTTTTCCGGGAACACCGTTTACCATAAGGAGAAATGCAGGGAGTGCTGGGCAAGGTTTTACTGCAGCGGGGGATGCCAGGCAAATGCGGCTGCTTTCAACAATAACCTTAAGGAACCCTATGACATTGAATGCAAACTGCAGAAGAAGAGAATAGAGTGTGCTATAATGATTAAGGCATATGAAAAATTGAAAAATTAAATTTCGATGGGAGGAATTATTATGGAGAAATTTATACCGGTCAACATGTCAAACAGACATATCCATGTCACTAAGGAGCATCTTGAGATACTGTTCGGAGAAGGCCATGAGCTTACCAACATCAAGGACCTTTCGCAGCCCGGGCAGTATGCATGTGACGAAAAAGTAGATATAGTAGGACCCAAATCAACTCTTAAGGGAGTAAGAATACTGGGGCCGGTCAGACCGGATACCCAAGTGGAGATTTCCATGTTTGATGCAAGGACCATGGGAGTAGAAGGCATGGTAAGGCCTTCCGGGAAAATTCAGGGTACCCCGGGCTGCACCATTGTAGGGCCCAAGGGCAAAGTTGAATTAAAAGAGGGAGTCATAGTAGCGGCAAGGCATATACATTTGCATACAAGCGACAGCGAGAGGTTCGGCCTTAAGGACAGAGACGTTGTAAAAGTAAGAATAGGGGATGAAAGGGCATTAGTATTGGAAAACGTGATGGTAAGAGTTCATCCTACATATGCTATGGATATGCATATTGATATAGAAGAAGCAAATGCAGCCGGTATACAGAATGGTGCATTGGGAGAAATAATTCGATAAGCAATGCACATAATGGGGGAGAATAAATGAATAAGTTTGAGTTGGCCCGTTATATAGATCATACATTGTTGAAGCCTGATGCAAAAGAGGGTGACATAATTAAGCTTTGCAAGGAAGCCTTGGAATACAAGTTTGCGTCAGTATGTGTGAATGCTTCTTATGTGAAGCTGGCCTATTCATTCCTTCAGGGAACGGAAGTAAGGGTCTGCACAGTTGCAGGCTTTCCTTTGGGGGCAACAACAAAGGAGGCCAAGGCTTTTGAGGCGTCACAGGCTATTGAAAACGGAGCGGCTGAAATAGATATGGTAATTAATATCGGAGCACTGAAATCAGGCAAGCTTGATGCAGTGAAAGAGGATATCAGGGAAGTAGCCGGTGTATGCAAAGATAAGGCGCTGCTGAAGGTAATAATAGAAACCTGCCTTCTTACTGATGAAGAGAAGGTAACGGCATGCTTGCTTTCCATGGAAGCCGGTGCTGATTTTGTAAAGACTTCCACAGGCTTTTCCGTTGGCGGTGCGACAGCAGAGGATATAAAACTGATGAGAAGGACCATAGGGCCCGATATGGGTGTAAAGGCCTCGGGAGGAATAAGAAATCTGGAAAGTGCACTAAAGATGATTGAAGCGGGAGCATCCAGAATAGGAGCCAGCGCTTCTGTCAGCATAGTAAACGAATTATAACAAGACACGGGGACGGGGACACGGGGACGTTTCGGGACACGGGGACGTTTCTCCTGTCCCGCTTTCAGCGGGACAGGAGAAACGTCCCCGTGTCCCGAAACGCCCCCGTCCCCGTCCCCGCGTCCCTGTGTCTCATTGTCTGCTATTGCTCTTCTTTAAACTCAATGCGGGTGACAATTTCATTGTCATCTTCGCTTTTCTTTTCAAAAATACCGGTGTACTGGGCGGTGAAGGACTTTATAAAGGAATGCAGCCAGGCTGATTTTATATTATAGAAGGCAGGGTGAAACTTTGCGAAGCCTTCGTTGATGCTGCTGTGGCCCAGTTTGTTGAAATGCCATACCAAGCCGTTATCAGACATTTCCATATAATCTATTTCAGGGACATCTATATAGAGATACTTGACAATATGGTTAATATCATTGGTATCCGATTGCATTAAAAGCTTTTTCCGCAGCTTCTTCCCCCATTTTGACCCATTTTCCTCAAAGGTTTTTTTTGCGTTCAGCACCGCACTTTCACCGAATACGTCAAAAAGGTTTATCAGGTAATTGGTAAGCCCTGCAGCCAGTGAGTTATATCTGCACATATCCTCTGAGGCATCCAAAGGCAGGCGTTTTCTTATGAATCTTTTCTTATTGCTCACAATTTTGGACAATATATTCCTATACTGATGTTCATATACGATTTTCAGTGTCTTTTCCAAATTATTTATAATTGAGAGCTTCATACTTGTGAGTTCACCATCGTTTAGCGGCGGCACAAGCTTCACCTCCTGAATGCTTTACAGAAAAATGCGATTACATCATATTATTTCAATATTGGTTCTATTTATACTTTTTGCATGCCTGACATGGATTTCATCACAAAACATCGGAAAGCACATATTATGTGTAGTAGAAAAAACTGTCTTCAGTTTTTCGTGAGCGAGAGGGGATTTGCGTGTTGAAAATAACGAACAAGAAGAGGCTGAACCTGCTCAAAGGCATTGAAAAGATGCGGAATTCCAGATTATTATCATATATATCCTTCTCCCCTATGGATGATTATGTACTGGTTCCTCTGTACAAACAGCTTTGCAGCATAGGAAAGACAGAAAGGATAGACCTTTTTCTAAACAGTTATGGAGGTGCTGTGGATACTCCCTATAAAATCGTCAACCTGATCAGGGAATTTTGTGATAACTTCAGCGTTATCATACCTTTTGTGGCAAAAAGTGCCGCTACCATGGTGGCTATCGGTGCAGATGAGATTGTGATGGGGCCTATTTCGGAACTGGGGCCCATAGACCCCCTTGTGAGGCACCCGCTGTTTACAGACTTGTGGGTTCCTGTCCAGTCCATAAGGCTATGCATAGATTTCATGGAGGAAAAGCTTGCCCAAAGCAAGGACACCAAAATCACTGCTTCAGTCCTGTATCCGATTTCAAACAAGCTTGATCCGTGGATACTCGGAGATTATGAGAAGTCTATCAAGGCCTCCTACCAGTATGCCGAAGCTCTCCTCGAAAATAATATGTTCAAGGATAACAAGGACAGGGCAAAGACGGTAACCAAAACCATGACTGAGAAATATTTCTCCCACGGCTATTGCATCAACAGGAAAGAGGCCTTGAATGATTTGGGGCTCAAAATAGTATATGCCGACGGGGATATGTGGCATTTGATATGGGCTCTGTATCTGGCATATGATGATTATATGCAGGGCAAGAATTTCATGTCGGTTATAGAAACCGTCAACGGAGTACTTGACCTTCCTAATTCGGATTAGGAAAAGAATGAGGGGCTGGAGAAACGTCCCCGTGTCTCCAGCCCCTTATTACTTGACAATTCAATCACGGTATATTTATAATCAAACAGTAAAGGATAATACTGCATATATGCAGCATAAGCAAAACAGGAGGAGACCAACTATGAATTGTCAAGAAAAAAAGCAATATTTTAATGTTCCGAACTTGACAATAGAAAAATGAGCATAGCAAAATAAGCCTATGGTCATAGACAACTGAATAGAGAGGTATTAATCCAGATTAAAAGCAACATTATCTTTAAGTATCTTAAAGATAATGCGAACCAGCTTATGAGCTACATGACCGAGGGCTGCATAGTGGTTATTCCCTTGAGAGCGCTTGAGCTTGAAATAATCATCAAATGTCTTGTTATTGAGAGAAACATTCCAGGCAGCGTTAATTAAAGCATAGCGAAGAAGTTTGGAACCGCGTTTTGACATTTTGGTACTTTTGGCATTGAACTTGCCGGATTGGTTGACAGTAGGATCCAAACCGGCATAGGCTAAGAGCTTTGATGGGCTTGAAAATCTTGCAATATCGCCGATTTCACCAAGTATCATAGCACCATTGAGGAACCCGATTCCGGGGATTGTCAAGATTATAGAATCCATTTCAAGCATAATTGATTCGATGGTCTCATCGAGTTCAGCCAATTGCTGTTCCAATAACTCAATCTGTGCGATGGACTGGGTTATTTGAATAGAAACAGCGGTATTACCAGTACCGACAGATGATTTAGCCAGACCTTTTAAAG
>JAKJBU010000046.1 GCA_022706825.1 Bacillota bacterium | reverse complement strand
TCCTTATCTTTGCCATAACGATAAAACGAGTGAGAATTGTTGCACTTAGGACATTTAAATGATACAATTTTCTGCATGAGGATTTGCTCCTTTCTGGGAGGTAAATTGTTTTGTAGCAGAAACATTGTACCAGAAAGTGTGGCAGGTCCTCAATTTTCATTTAACTTTACAAAACGTAATATAAAATTAGGAGGAAGGACATGGAAGAGCATATAAGTACACAGCAAAGCAACCTTGCTCAATCCTTTCAATCAGCATTTGGGAACGAGGATCTGCTTTTCCAGCTTGTTGATCTTTTTCCCATTCCTATTGAGATTTTTGCACCGGACGGAACTACGGTTTTTGTCAATCGAGCCTGCTGTGAATTATGGAATGTGCCCGGGCCTGAGCATATTATCGGCAACTACAATATCATAAGAGACCCGGTGGTTAACGATGAGCTTGGACTTAGGGAATATGTGCGACGTGCCTTTGAAGGTGAAACTCTCAGTGTATCAGATGTTAAGGTGCCCTTGGACGACCTTTCCAATAGATATGAAGCAAGGGACAGCTCCTTTGATGTGTTCGCCTTATATACCGACATTACTTGTTTTCCCATTTGGGACAAGCATCAAAAAATCGCATATATAGTAAATATATTTATCACAAGCAGCCTATATCAAGGTAGTCCGGATATTGCAAGGGCCAAAGAATACATGGACAAGCACTGGCTGGATGAGTTTGAACTCAGCAAGGTGGCTGAGGCGGTAAACTTAAGTATATATCATTTTGCGCGCCTGTTTAAAAAACACACAGGGGAAACCCCGTACAGCTACTATAAAAAAATCAAGATTGAAAAGCTTAAGGAAAAGCTTCGCGACAAGAATCTCTCTATAACAGAGACCTTTACAGCCTGCGGCGTGGATTACAACGGAGCTTTTGCCAGGATATTCAAAGAAGTCGTAGGGATGTCGCCCTCGGAATATCGTGAGTCGGTCATGAAATAATAGAAAATGGCAACAAAAAGAGCAACCATAACCATATTTAGAGCAATGGTTAGGGTATGCTCTTTTGTTTTTGTTTTGTATGATGGGATTACCAACAAATATAGAGGAAAGGAGGTTATGCCGTGAGTGAGAATAAGACAAAGGAGCAGCTGCTGATGGAGATGATTGAATCTCAATACTTTCCATATCCTATTGCAGTATTTACCAGAGATGGGGTAATTAATACGGCGAATCAAATGTTTCTTGACGAAACAAATAGAAGCCTTAAAGATGTGTCTGAAGGCAAAATAAACATGCATGATCGCTTGACTACTGAAAATTATGAAATTTTAGAAGCTGTTCAAGATATATTTTCAGGAGAGACAAAACTATTAAAGAATCTTTCATATCCACTTTCCATGTTTGTTAGGGATGACGACGAAAAATCTCCGGCAAACTTCGGAGGTGCTATTTTCTTTCCTCTTGTCGAGGATAACGGGCAGATTGCCTATGGGGTAGTAATGTTTATAAAATGAAAAATGGAGGGAATATTCTATGAAACGCAAAGTAATTGCATACTTGACACTGCTGGCACTGGTGCTGGCAATGATTCCTTTGACAGTGACGGCTGACTATACTCCGCCTGCAAACGTTGGAGCACCGGAAAGCTTCACTGTTCAATACCGGGAGGATGGGATTGAAAAGACCTGGATCGGATTTGATGCCAATATAAGTGCATCGGATGAATTGCGCGCTTTTGTGGATGTAATTGGAGCAGATGATTCTGCCTTTTATGAAGCAGGATTTAGCGCCTACGAGCTAATGGCACAGATTGATTACAAGGTTGATAACGGCAGCTGGCATTACAAAAGCGAATGGGATGATGAACGGGGGTATAATACGAATAAAAGCATTTGCCGTATTGAAAAAGGTACTTACTCATCTTCAGTCGTATTCGATGAAGGGCAATTTGAGAGTATTTCCGATGGTGAGACACTGGCGGTAAACAAGTCTTTTTTTGATGCTCATACGATGCATTTCAGAGTACGTTTTGTCGTGAATTACCAGGATGAAAACGGTGAATACTTTGGTTTCTTTTCTCCATGGTCCGAAACGGCATCATATGGCAATAATCAAAAGGTTGAAGACCCTGCCAGGCTGATTAATCATGCACCTGTATTGAAGTCGGCAGAGTTAAAGAAATCTTCTGATGGTTCACCCTACCTGAATATAAGGGCAGATAAGGCTCATGAGGAAACTCAACTTCTGAATAATATCAGTAATGGTTGGGTAAATGCCGACGTTTGGCTCAAAGTCAACAATGGTGAGTGGAAGTCTTGCCACAGTGACAGTTTTGTCGAAGAATTCAATATCGGGGCAGAGGCTTATTTTGGACTTAAAGATAATTATGATGCGGCGGTATATGAGATAAAGTTCAGATATGTCTTTGATAATTATAATTATCCTGCTGCCGGAAAGTCCGGAGTCATATATAGTCCCTTCTCCAATATTATTTCCCATGGAATGGCAGCTTACTCCAATGCATCAAACTGGGCAAAGACCGAGCTGGATAAGGCAGCTGAATATGATCTGATACCGCAATCACTAAAGGGTGCAGATATGACAAAGCCGATTACCAGGGAAGAGTTCGCCGAATTGGCAGTCAAGCTATATGAAAAAACAACAAGTACGGCAGCTGAAGCAGCTTCACCAAATCCTTTCGGCGATACGAAAAATCCGGAGATATTAAAAGCCTTCAAGGTTGGTGTAACCACAGGTACCTCTGCTACTACATTTGCTCCAAAAGAGCTTACCAACCGTGAGCAGGTTGCCACGATGCTAAGCCGTGCAATAAGAGTAATAGCACCGGGTGGTGATTTCTCAACTGCCGGTGCACCGACCTTCGCAGATCAGAAGGATATTTCCTCCTGGGCACTGGAGCATGTAATGTTCATGAGCAAGAGCGGAATAATCAAAGGTACAGACGGCAAATTCATGCCAAAGGCTGTTACTACGGCCCAGACAGCAGCAGGTTATGCCACTACTACAAGAGAACAAGCCATTGCGATGAGTGTGCGCTCCTTTGAGCAGTTCAAGTAGAAAGCAGCGGGGAAAGCAGCGGGGACGGTTCTTTTTGCTTTAATGAGAGACCTATAGAGGAAAGAAGGTAGAGTTGATGAAGTCAAAGATGTATAGAGTGCTGTCTTTATTGCTGATTGCGTGTTTGCTGGCAGGCTGCAGCAATCAGGTTAATACAGGTGAAGCGGCAGCAAAGGAGCTTCTGAAAAAGCCGATAGAAGCACCGGTCCCTCCTTCAATATCATTTAAATGCCATCATGACACAGAGGCCCAGGATGATGCTTTAGTGAATCAATTTATTGATGAATTTAATAAGCCGGAGCTGGAGATTCTTGATACTCTGCTTTCAGCAGCTAAAGATACTGAGCTTGCAACAGGTGAATTACCTGATCAGGAATTCAGCCTGGAGTTAAGGGTATTGAACAGGCTTATGAAAAAAGCAAATGCTTTGATTGATGAATATAGAGGGCAGGAAGATAAGTATATTGCTGTTTCCCGGGCAGCTTTGGCCGCAGAAAAAAGATATCAGCTTTTGGCCGGCTCCGGCGGCGATAATTCACTTTTACCCAGACTTGCAGCCTGGGCAAAAGAAATTGCAGCCAAGTACTTAAAGGAGCTTAAAGAAAATCACGAATATAAAAATATCCATCCGATACTGAAGATCACAAGAGAGGCGGCCTTTCTGGGAGCAGATATGGATAAATATATTAATGAAGAGCTGAGGAATGCACTTAAGTTTAAAGTTGAATATACGAATAAAATGAATACCGGTAGAGACTGGGGCTTCGCCTTTGAGGTAAAGGGTGAAGCACCCTTGGATCTTAGCCTTGCTACACAGCTAAGCACTTTTGAAGGGGAAGGCACCGGTGCGTACACAAGCTTCAAGGTAAATGGACTTGAAGGAGGAGAGGCGGTTATGGATAACATCGCAGAGACTTTTCCTATAAAGTTCATTATAGAAAATTTCAATGCTTGTGAATCTGAGACTTTTAATATATATATAGACCGCTTTGGAGCACAAAGCGAATCAATTACGCTAACGCCTGATGAACCTGATATTCCGCCTAAGACCGTATCCGGCGGAAGTGTTCAGGGTGGAACTGCATACAGCTTTGAGGATGTCAAACAGGATGGGCGTTTTAAATTTGCAGTTGACTTGAATAATGGGTCGGTAAATGCGGCAGAGCAGACCTTTACAAGGGACAATGAAAGAGTTGCAATAGAATTGACTTTGAAGCTCATTCATACTCCGGAATGAAGAGGCGATTTTAGAGGCAAGAAGGGTTTGTGCTTTTAAGGCTTTGGACTCCTGATTGCCTCTGTCAGCCTCCTGTCAATCTTTATATCCAGCTCCTGCTCCAAATGCTTTTTAAAGCTGTAATATAATTTCACCGCCTTGCTTCTTCTCCCCTGGGACATATACAGCTTTAAAAGCTCCAGGCATACGTTTTCGTTATACGGCTCCGCTCTCAGGGCACGTCTCAGGATTTCTTCGGCCTTTTGCTGTTCTCCGCGCTTCATATATATCAACCCTAGCTTTTGGCATGCTTCCATAAAGATGGATATGAACCTTTCCCGTTCGTGAAGCACCAGGTCTCCGTAGTCACTGTTTTCCATCAGGTCCCCTTTATATAGTTCGATCATTCTTTCCAGGATTTTTGCCTGTTCCTGCCCCGTCGATAATTGGTCATAAAGGTGCAGGAATTCGTGTATGTCAAGCTCCAATGCATCATTCTTCCTTATTTGCAGGCCTTCCGGTGTTTCATATATGAAAGCGTTGTCTCCCGTAACCGACCCATTATATTTTGACAGTATTTTTCTGAGATGATAAAGCGCGGTACGCTGTGAGGCAATCGAGGATTTGTCATCGGATCCCGGCCAGAAAATCTCTGCCAGAAGCTCCTTTGATATGGTATCGCCACTGCACAGCAGCAGATATTCGAAAAATCCCTTAACCTTTTTGGTTTTCCATTCAGTATCGGGAATTTTTATTCCGTTTATCGAAATCTCGGGCTTTCCAAACAGAGCTGCCTTTACAAAATAAAGCTGTTCGGGCCTGTCTACTTTGTATGCGGAGACAAAATTTCTGATAAAAGCCGTTATTTGGCTTTCGTCCATGCTTTTTATTCTTTCACCCAGATACTTTACTGTATTGCTGTCATAAAACCTGTTCAGCAGCTCAATTGCATATTCGGGACAATAGCCGTACCGTATACCCCGGAGAGCCATTTCAACAAGAGTAGGAATATGGATATCCCAGAACATGAAATACCTATTGACCGCCGCCAGCTCCATGGCCTGCTTAAGGTAATGGTGCCCCTGCCCGGTATCGCCGGCCGAGAAATATAGTCCGGCTGTATGGAAGTATGAGCCGCAGAGTACCTGGTATCCCTTTTTTGCCTTTGACTCTTTTATAGATTCAAGCAGAAGTTTTTCTGCCAGGGGATAATCCCCTGACTCCCGGGCAATAGCTCCCAGTATGGATAGGGAGGATTCATAGACCATCATGCCGGGGCATGACTTGCGGATAAGTTCAATATCCTTGCGGGCGTCCTCAAGAATCGGAGCGGGACTGCTGCCGCCTATGGTCCAAAGACATCGGAGCAATCTGCAGGCTGCAGCCATTGCCGTGTTGTTTATCCTGAGGAAGTGGAAAACAGCATGATCGAGCATTTCAGCGGAAGCCGGCCCATTAAAGTCCAGGTACTGTTCAAAAGCGGCAAGCCGCCTTCCGTGAGCAGACAGATAATCATAATCATATTTTTCGCCTATGGCGAGAACTTCCTCAATGTGAGAGGCCAGGCATTCCTTTTTATTTTTTAGTGTCAATACGATGGAAAGGAAAAGAAGTATAAACCCCTTGGAGGGCTCGATATTCTTAAAGCTATACAGTTCCAGCGCCGTTCTCATGCAGCGCTCCCCGTGGTCAAGCCTGCCCATGCAGTAATAGATGATGCAGGAAAGAATTAAATAAAGCCATTGGCTGTCCTCGGGAAGAAGGGCATACTGTATGCTTTCGCATTGTTCTTCCGCTGCGGCAAAATTTTCTTCAGCAATCAACCGTACCATTTCAATAATAGCCAGAGTGTTTTTTAGTGACGGGGATAAATTCTGCAGCTCTTTGGGATTGCCCTCCGCCATTTCCCACAGGCCTTTCATGTTGTTGCCGCACATATATATATAGATAAGGACACTGGCTGCATCATAATAAATTGCAAGATTGTTATCCTGCAGCGACAGCTTCAGGACTTTTTTCAGGGTGTCTACAATTTCCGGCTGCCTGTTGTTGGGCATCAGCTGCGCCTTAAACAACAATAAGACCGGATTGTCCATGATCATATCCTCCGGAAGCAAATCCAGCCAATCCTTCAATTGTCCGTTTTCTCCGATCATGAACTTGTTAAAACCCGCTTTTGTCACCATATCCATGGCGGTAGCGGAATTGCCGCATTTTGTCAGATGCTCCGCAAAGCGTCCGTATGCGGCATGTCTCATATAATATTCAGCCGCTTTCAGATGAATTCTGGCAATATGTTCTTCAGGATAGCGGCTTTTCAGTTCTTTTAACAGAAATTCACGGAACAGGGAATGGAAACGGTATACAACGGCCTTTCCGGGAATCCTCTGTATGAACATGCCGAACCCCATACACTGCCTTATCAATGATGTTATGTCGCTTATTTCAAGTATTTCCGATGCCTCTGCCTCAGAAAACTCCTGAAGCAGGGCAAGAAGGGCAAGGGCATTCTGGGTATCGTCATCGACTGATTTGAGAACTTCAAGGGACATATACCTGAACAGGGCATCCTCATGCCCCAGCTTTCCCGCTTCAAAGGAAGTGCTGTTGGGGCCCTTGCTTTTAACAGCCTGGTACAGAATTATGATACCGGCTATCCAGCCCTCAGTGCTTTTTTCAATGATGTCGGTAAGGTTCCTGTCAGCGGAGGCTTGTCCCATGCTGAACAATAAATCTTCTATTTCGGCATTGCCAAAAGAAAGATCCCGTGAATCTATTTCCAGAATCTTTTTTTCGAGCTTCTGCTTTTCTGTGAAAACATTAAGGCTTGCCCGGCTTAATATGAAAAGGGTACAGGAGGGAGGAAGGTTGTCAAGCAAATATCTTGTTATATCGCATATATCCTGAGCCTGAGCTACATTCTGAAAGTCATCCAGTACGATATATGTCCGCGTATGGCTGTGACGTTCCCACATTTCACGGCATATCGCGGAAACGGCATTATGGCTTTCAACAGCTTTCCTTGACGCTGCAAACTCAGGAGCTTCCGATGGGAATATTGCTTCCAGGAGGTGAGTAATGAACACCGACAGATTTTTATCCTCAGGATCCGGACGATACCAGCATACTCTGTAGGATAATGCCTGCTTGGCATAAAAATATGAAACCGCCAGTGAGGTTTTCCCGTATCCGGCCGGTGCGCATACGGTAACAGCCCTGCAAGGTTCCATGCTTTTATGAAGCCCTTTCAGACGTTCCGTCAATAGAAAGCTTTGTGACAGCTCCGGCATAATCAGCTTGCTTTTTAAAACAGGGGTGCCGTTCATATTATTGACCTCTTCATTAATAATTAACTTAATTTTACCATATAAAATCAATAAAAGGAAAGAGTTCTTTTGTTGATTTTTCAAGGAGTCCCGGCACATTTTTGCCTTGACTTGCATTTTATGTTTTTTTGATGGTCGTATTGTAAAATTAGATGGTATAATAAAGGCGAAAGTGAGGGGGTATAATGAAGGCTCGGGCATTGTGTCTGATGCTGATTTTTCTGATTCTTTTAAGCTCTGTGGGCTGCAGTACAAAAACCGTACTGAATCCTAAAAGACCCGTCACTTTAACCATGTGGCACAACTACGGCGGGCAGATGAAAAACCTCATGGATGAGATGATAGATGAATTCAACCGTACCGTGGGAACGGAAAAGGGTATTATAATAAGTGTGACCTCAATCTCCGGTTCAAGTGCGCTGCATGACAAGCTCATATCGGCAGCCTTCGGCGACCCGGGAGCCCCTGAGCTTCCTGATCTTGCCGTCGTATACCCAAAGACTGCGCTGAAGCTGGTCGAAAAGGACCTGCTGGTGGATTTATCCGGCCGGTTTACAGAGGAGGAGCTGTCGGCTTATGTGCCGCGTTTTGTGGAAGAAGGCAGGCTGAAGGGAGGGCTCTTCGTTTTTCCCATAGCTAAATCCACCGAGGCTCTGTTTGTAAACAAAAGCATCTTTGACCGCTTCGCGGCAGATACCGGCTCAACCTATGACGATCTTTCCACCTTTGAGGGCATTATGAAGACGGCGGATAAATACCATGAATGGTCGGAGGGTAAAGCTTTTTATATGCCCGACTCGGTGTTTAATATGGCAATTATAGGCATGGACCAGCTTGGGGAGGATTTTGTACAAAATAACGGGCTGAATACAGCCGGCCGGGTATATAAAAAAATATGGGATACATATTTCCTTTCCGCTGTCAAAGGAAGCACGGCCATTTTCGACGGATACAGCACTGACCTGTTCAAGACCGGCGATATTGTCTGCTCCACAGGCTCCACTGCCGGAGTATTGTTTTACCCCCCTACCGTAACCTATGCGGACAATACCAAGGAAAACGCGGAATACGCTATTTTACCCTATCCGGTATTTGAAGGGGGCAGGAAGGTCGCCCTTCAGAGGGGCAGCGGGATGTGCGTCATAAAGTCCGACGAACAGAAGGAAATTGCGGCAGCAGTATTCCTGAAGTGGTTTACGGCACCGGAGCAAAATCTGCACTTCACAGCCTCAAGCGGCTATCTGCCGGTTACGGAAAAGGCCTTCGGCGATTCCATGAGCAAGCAAATGGAAGGCATATCTGAGGAAAACATCAAAAAGCTGCTCGGTACAATTATGGTAATGCAGGAGGATTACGACTTTTTTATTCCGCCTCTTACGGATAATTACGACGAACTGCAGAAAGGATATGAGGCAAGGCTGAAAAAAGCCGCCAAAGCTGCCAAAGCAGAATTTGACGCCGCAGCCTATGCAGCAGGCAAAGGAGAGGCTCTTGAAACGTTATCAAGAAGTATATATGAGGAGTTCATCAAATAAAGCGCAGGTGAGATTGTGAACAGGCTTTCTGAAACAACACGTAAAATCCAATATCATGTCCGCCGGGCAAGAGCACCGGGAATATCAATGCGCTATAGGCTGTTTGGATTTTTGTTTGTGCTTGTCCTGACCTTGCTGAGCTTTGTTTTTATCATACTGCTTTTAACGGGAACCTTTACCGCAGGGCTCAGGGAGGCCGAGGGCTTCTATTCAAATGAGCTTAAGAGAATATCGTCAGTGGCGGAAAAGGAATACGGCCATGTTTCTGCTTCAGCCGTGGGCCTGTCGTCTTCACTATCCCAAAGCATGGAGAGGTTCCTTTCGGAAAAGGGTCTCGGCACTGCTGATCTGCCTGAAGCTCCGGAGGTTTTGGAAGAGCTGCTGGACAGGGAATTTGACCGGCTGTTATTTTCTTTGGAAAAGACCGGCGCCAGCGGTGTTTTTATTGTTTTGGATGCCACCGTCAACAGGCAGGCGGAGTCTGCGGAGTTTTCCCGGGCAGGGCTATATCTGAAAAACATGGAACCCAATATCATCAGCTCTGCTCCGCCCAGCGTAACTATTTTAAGGGGCTTTCCGGATATTGCAAGGGACCGCGGGTATTCTCTCCATGCCCAATGGGACATGGAATTTATGATAGACAGCCCTTCGCATTTTTTTCTGCCCTTTGAGAAGGCGAAGGAAAAGGCACGCCCCCTTTCGCGGCTGTATTACTGGAGCGGGGCTGTGACACTGCCAAAAACCAGCGAGGATGCAATGCTCTGTATTTTGCCTCTTATTGATTCAAGCGGAAATGTTTTCGGAGTATGCGGCTACGAAGTGAGCGCCATGCTGTTCAAACTCAAATTCATACCCGACAGCTCCGCTTATCAGCGCATATTCTGCATGCTTGCCCCGATTGAGGATTCGATCCTGCGGGTGGGGAGTGCGCTTTTCTCCGGAAATTACGATGCCTTTGGCGTTTCCGGGGATAAAAAGCCCCTTTTTATAAAAAACCAGGGCCGATTGCTCTATTCCTATGAGCAGCAGAATGGATTAAGCCTGGCGGGATTGCACAGAAAAATCCGGTTGTATCCTGAGGATTCGGCTTTTGCGGGAGAACATTTCGCTGTGTCTATTTTGATGCCCCAAGAGGATCTGGGCCGGCGCCTGGCTTTGATGAATATCCGCCTTATGGCGCTGTGTGCGTTGTTTTTGCTTGCCGGTGCCGCTGCTTCGGTATTTATAGGCAATAAATACATGAGCCCCATTATGAAAGGGCTTAATGCCATAGGCTCCCAGGATATCGACAGCATAACCAGAACCAACATAACTGAAATAGATGAAATTATCGGGCAGATAAAAGCCCGGCGTGCAGGAAAGGCTCCGCTGCCCGACGATATATTCACCGATTTCATCGGGAGGGTGAAAACCCTGACACCTACCGAAAAGACGATATTCCAGTATTATATTGAAGGAAAATCCACCGGCGAAATACTTGAGCTTATGTATATCAGTGCCAACACTTTGAAAACGCATAATAACCATATATACGCAAAGCTGAATGTATCCTCACGGAACGAGCTTTCCTTATATATAAGCCTTATGGAAAAAAGCGGCAGGCTTTCCGAATTGAAATAGGCTCTAAAAGCTTGACCATTCCCTCACCTTAATCAGGTGGGGGTTTTTTATTTGGAATTTTTGGAAAATCACCCTTGGGGTGATATACAGTTGAAGACTTATTTTTCATAATAGAAGTAAGCTTCAATAAAGGCCGGAGGTGGATAAAACATGTTGGGACCAATTACCAGGCAGATCAGTGACCACTCTACGGAAAAAGAATTTTGCTTCACATTTTATTGCGATATCTGCAACGGTCTGTGGGAGAGCGTACCTGTAAAGGGAAGCCTTGATAACAGCCGCGGCTGCAGTGCGGAAGCAAAGGCCCTGATTTGGCAGAGTGAGCATGATGCGGCCTATGAGAGGGCAAACCGGGAGGCGGTGAAGCATTTTAACCGATGCCCAATATGCAAGCGTTTCGTATGTGATGATTGCTTTGTGATTTTGCCGGATCAGGATCTTTGCATTGAATGTGCTGAAAAAAGAAGGGGAGATGATGTTAAAAATTTCAACAAGCATCTTGAGTAAACATCTAATTATTTGCCGTAATGGCGAAATAAATTATTAGAGGAGGAGAAATAAATGAAAAGAATATTGGCATGTTTACTGGTATGCAGCTGCTTATTGGCAGTAATACTGCCGCTTGGCGGCTGCGGCATAAAGAAAAAGGCCGAACAAGCAATATCTGAGAAAATAGTAGAGAAAGCACTCGGTGACAAAGTAGACATAAAAGGTGATACAGTGACAGTCAAAGGGGAAGACGGAGAAGAAATTACAGTCGGAGGCGGGAAGTGGCCGGATACGGATTTGGCAAAGAAAATTCCGGAGTTTAAAAAGGGAAAGATAGCAACCTCGGCTACCGTTGACAATAATCTCATGGTCTTTATGGAAGAGGTTAAAGCCGATGATTTTGAGGCTTATTTAAAGGAAATCAAAAAAACATATACACAGGATGTTTACGAATCAAGAACCGATAATATGGTTACTTTCGGAGGAAACGACGGGAATCAGATTACAGTTGCCCTTAACTTCATGATCAAGGAAGGATCCATGGGAATTTCAGTTGAAAAAAAGGATGAGTAGGGATTAATCCCAATTT
>JAKJBU010000045.1 GCA_022706825.1 Bacillota bacterium | reverse complement strand
TTTCGTTGATAAGGACACCGGAAACCTATGGGACGGAAGCTTTGACTACATGGAGAATGGAGTGACAAGGAAGGAACTGAAGCTGGCTTTTGGGCTCAGGGATGGAAGCTTCAGGAGGGAGGCTGACGGCAGCATAACCCTCACAGTGGAGTTTACCTCGGAAATAAACGGCATAGACACCTTGGAGTTTTCACTTTATGACGGGGATACTCCCATAACCTGCACGGACATAACAATAACCCAGGCGGTCAGCGGCATGAACAACAAGTTCCTGATAAATCTCAGGGCATCCGCCGGCATAACGGGGAATAAACTCAGGTTTGAAGCGGACAACAAAGAAGCGGATACCCTGGTAAACGAATATGGCATGAAGCTTGTGCAGGACAGGAATTATTGCATTCTCACAGAAGATTAGAAGGAGAAGCCGGGTTATGAACGGACGTGTGAAAAATTCAATATACAACAGGCAGGGTTTTGTACTGGTTGAGCTGGTTATTGCCGTTCCTTTGATTGCAATGGTATTCCTTCTGGGCTATAACATGTTTTTCCTTGCCCAGAATAGCTTAAGCTGTGTCAGCAGAACCGTTGACGTAACCGAAGAACTAAGGTTCTTCCAAAAGAACATATACAGTGAAGCAAATCGGGCGAAAAAGGCTGAGGAGAAAAAGGATGCACTCCACAGAATCAGCTCAACGGAAATATACATATATACCGACGTGGATAATGAGGACGGCAGAAACATACCGGAAATAGTAAGGTACAGGATTGTAAGCGGAAACCTTCAGAGGGATGTTAAGAAGCCGCAAGGTACAGAATACCCTTATACCTATACCTCGGATTTCGGTACTGCGGAAATTGTATTGAGGAATATATCAAATACGGATATTTTCTCGGAACAAGAGCCCATAAGGATTGTGAGTGAGGACAGCCAGGAGTCCCCTGATTACAGGAGAAAGCTCAGAATGAGGCTGGTCATAGAAGGGGAGCCCAATGACATAGAAGTACAGGGGTATCTTATTTCAAAGAGCAGAACAGAGGCAGAGTAGAAAGGAGCTGAATTTTATGAGATGGTTTCGGAACAACAAAGGCGCCGCCTTGCCAATAGTAATTATTGTTCTTGCCATATCTTCGATATTCGGATTTTTCTCCTTGAGTATGCTGGATTCTCAAGCCAGATTCAATATAATGGATGATTCCGGCAAAAAAGCCATGGAATATGCTGAAGCAGGATACAACGCATACCTCTGGCACCTGAACGACAACGTAGAATTTTACAGCACCAAGGAAAGTGACGATATGCAGGGGGTTCCTATAGAATTCATGGACGGTTATTATCAGCTTAGTGTTACAAGGCCCAGTGATACGGATAGGTTCATAACCATAGTATCAACCGGTTGGACCAAAGACAATCCGGGTATAAAGAGGACTATAGAGGCCAAGATAAGAAAAAAACAGTTTGTGCATCATGTTTATGTCAGTAATGATGACGGAAGCTCCATCTGGTGGACCTCCGGGGATGAAAGCCACGGGCCTTACCATACCAACAAGAATCTGTATACCAGAGAGGGAGCGAGTATATACAACACGACTCTGAAAAAGACGGTATATTACCCGGTATTTTTTGATACCGTAAGCTATTCGGGGACTCATACCGAGAACATAAGAAGTTCTTACCGGGATGATGCATACCTGGCCGGAAATCCTTCAAAGACGGACATACTGGAGTTTCCGGCAACCAATTCCCAGCTGAAGGCTTGGGCGGAGAAGGACAATATGGTCTTTTACGGAAGGACCTGCATATATCTGGACGGAGAATATATCAAGATAAGGAACGGAAATGCATCAGCTGCTGAAATACAAACCTACAAAATTTCAGATATATATAACAAGGTTATATATGTCGATAAGGCAGCTGGCGGGGGAACAGGCAAGTTTGACCTTGAATCGGGGAATATATTTATCTCAGGCACAATAAAAGGAGTTCTGACTATCGCAGCCGCCAACGATATATATATAACCTACGGAGACCCTACCAATTGGTACGATTATTCCGCCGAAGACCTCACCAGGAGGGATCCGGCACCCAATCAGCCTCCTGTCAGCTTCCGCTGGTCTGACGGCAGGAACTATGACTATCCTGAATACGGGAGTATAGAGTATGAATCAACTACCTTCACTTCCTCCCATAAGCCGGGAGGAAAGGAATATTACATAAGGGAGGCCAACGGGAAGGATATGCTGGGCCTTGTTGCAAACAGGGATATCTCCATACTTCACTTCAACTGGCCTAAGATGTCGGTAGGAGGGGATGAACCCTGCTGGGATTTTGTATGGAAATGGAACAACAGAACAAAAAGATATGTCAAGGAAAACTATAAATATGATGTTGCACCCAAGGATGTCACGATACATTCTGCATTGTTTGCGATAAACGGCGGATTTGGTTTTGAAAGGTATGATGAACGGAATGGGGAATCGAAATATGTAAGGAAAGGCGATATCACCATATGGGGAAGCATCACGCAAAGAACCAGGCGCCCCGTTGGGATTATTGACAGGACCGGCTATAACAAAAAATACTCCCATGACCCCAGAATGTTCTGCGATTACCCGCCGCACATATTGGAGCCTGTCAACGTAGGCTGGGAGATACACGAATGGAAGGAGGTATCCGATTGAAGGTGTTTTCGTTTTTGGGCAGCAGCATAACGGCTGTTGATTTGGGCTCCTATGAAACAAAGATTATCGCAGGCAAGCAGGAAAGAGAAGGAATATCTGTAAAAAAGGCATTTTCTTTTCTAACTCCTCCCAATACCTACGATAACGGCTATATTGAGGACGGATTCAAGCTGGCAGCAGTTGTCAGGGAGGAATTGGCAAAAAACAATATTTCAGGGGGCACCTGCCACATAACCGTAAAAAGCACCTCAATACTGACAAGGGAAATACTTCTTCCGAAGTTGTCCGACAAGGATATAGAAGGATTGCTGCATTACCAGATGGAAGAACACCTGCCTATGGATTTCAGCAAATACGTAATACAGCATAAGGCGATAGAGAGGATTACGGAAGACGGAAAGGAAAAGCTGAATGTGCTGGTGGCAGCGGCACCAAAGGAATTGGTGGAAACGCATTATGATTTTGTAAGGAAGCTGGGCTTGAAGCCGGAGGTAATGGATTACCAGTCCAACAGCATATGGAAATTCCTGAACCATGCCGGCAGTGTCAACGGCAGCCTGTACCCGCAGGATAAGACCATTGCGGCTATAGATTTGGGCTATAGCAGCTCCAATGTGACAATTATCAGCGAGGGCAAGGCTAAATTAAACAGGGCTATTGACAGCGGAGGGTATAGCCTGGACAAAAATATATCGAGCCTGACAGGCTTGAGCGGCGGGGAAATCAAAGCATGCAAACAGGGAATTATTGATGTAAGTACGGTTCAGGAAGGCTATTCCGAGCAAAACAGATATACAAACATTGTCAAGACAAGCATAGAAGGTATAATGGACAAGATAGACAAGGTATTCAAATACTATGCTTCCAAGGAACCGGAAAAAAGATTGGAAGTACTTCTTCTTTACGGCGGCCTATCCAGGATCAGAGGAATTGATAACTTGTTTTCCGGATATTTCAATATTCCGGCTTTAGTGCTGAACAGCACAAGCAGGATTTATCCGAATGGGGATATAAACGCGTATGTCAATTGCGCAGGAGCATTAATCAGGGACAATGGGGTATGATGGTATGAACGATATGAATTTTTTTTCACCCTATAACAGTAAGAGGGCAAAAAAGGATATTGAAAAACCTGTGATATTTATTAAAGGTTTGGCAGTGTTGGTTTTGATTGGCATTATAGCTTATGGTGCGTTTAATCATTTATCCATAAGAAGGCTGGGTAAAGAAATCAATGCTCTGAATACCGAACTGGAAGCAGTCAGGAAGGATCCGAGGCTTGAAGGTATCATGGCCATGGAAAAGGAAGCGGCTTTGCTGAAGGAGGATTTGTCCGGGCTTTATGCCCTGGATAAATACATTGAAAGCAGGGATACGATAAATGAATTCTTGCTTGAAGCTATAAGGGTCAATACTCCTGCCGAGCTTTTCCTTGATGCAATGCAGATGAATCAGCATAGTATCAAACTTGAGGGAAAATCAAAGGATAAGGAGTCCATAGCCCTATTCGAGCATAATTTGAGGGAGGATGAAGGACTGGAGAAGGTTTTTGTATCACGGGTTACCAACGAAAACGAATATTACAGCTTTTATATGGATATCGAATTAAAGGGGGAAATGCCTAGTGGAGCTGAAACTGGGAAACAATAAGCCCGGAAGCGGCCTGAATATCAGCACAAAGGAAAAAAGCCTCCTTCTGCTGTTGGCTGTAGTTACTATGCTGTGGCTGTTCCATAAATATGTTATTACTCCGCAGGAACTCGAAATACAAAGGCTGAAAGCGGAAAAAGCCAGTTATGAAGAAGAGTATATGAAGATGCGGGAAATCCTGTCAAAGGAGAGTACCATAAGAAAAGAATATGCCGCTTTACTTGAAGATTACGGGAAGACTGCCGGTAAATATTATTCCGGTGATGAACAGCCTGAGCTTATGTATATGATAAACGGTATTATAGACAGAAGCAAGCTTAATATTCCGGGTATAAGCTTCAGGGAGACTGAAACCGCGGAGTTGGAGGGAATTGATGCAAAGCTTTCGGGAGTTTCCCTTGCATACCGCGGAAGTTATTCCGATTTGGAGAAGCTGCTTTCCCAGCTGAGGAACAACCCCAGGAGGGTTTTAATTGAGGAACTGTCTATACATAGAGAGGATGCGGAAACGCTGAGCGGACAAGTTGCTTTCAGTGCCGTAACCTTCGGCGGCAAAGAAACTGAAAAGGACGGATATTTTTATGCCAATGAATTTACTGCCCAGGGTAAGGCTGATCCCTTTGAAGCCTTCAAGGGATACGCGGAGGCTGCTGAAGGCAATAGCGGATCGTGGGATGAGGAAAAGAGGCTTTTGCTGTCCGATTTGGAGTCTGATGCAGTATACTTTATGTCAATTGGCTCAGGGGTAACGGGAGCCGTTGAAAAAATACCGGAGGGAAAATTCGGAAGGACCTCCGTAAGGGCAGAGTATTATATATCTGCCGGTTATCAGCCGGAAAGGGCTTATGTGGTGCTGGACGATCAGAATATAAATATTAAATATCCGCCCTCATCCATAGGAATATGGGCATATTCTTACGGTTATTCACCTGTTACGGTGGGGTTAAGGTTCCAAAGCCAGGAAGGGGAAAAGATAGACCTGAAGCTGTCGGAAGGAGTCAATTGGGTCGGCTGGAAGTATATATCAGCTTCTCCGACACAGGATGTGAATGTATACCCCCTGAAGCTTGACAGGATATATATAGAACTGGGCCCTGAAAAGGATGACTACGGTGTTTTGTTGTTTGACCGTATAGAAGCTGAATACACTGACAATGAGGAAAGCGCCGAAAACCGGGACAGCTTTGAGTTTTATGTGGTGCAGCCGGGAGATACCCTTAGGGGAATAAGTGAAAAGTTCTACGGTACGGGATCCCGATACACAAGTATTGCGAAGGACAACGGACTTCCCAAAAACAGTGCGCCGGAAGCGGGCAGAATACTGGTAATTAGAAAATAGCGGGGAAGGGTGATTGGAATGAAAGAAAAAACCAGATATATCGCAATTGCTGCAGCTGTATTGCTTGCCTTGGTGCTGTTTTCCGGAATGACTGTGTGTGCAGGCTCAGAGGATACTGACGAGGGATACAAGGATGGATACAGTGCCGGCTGGACAGACGGCATGGAGGCTGCATGGGAGGATTTGGACGAGGACAGAAGAAAGAGCTACAGCAAAGCAATACCCAGCAATTCGGAAATAAAGGAATACTATGAACTGGATGAAGAAAGCAACGACTATGAGGATGGATTTTTGGAAGGCTACAGGGACGGATTCAGGGAGGGATATAATTTCGGCTATGAGAATCCTGAGTCGGGAGCTGCATCCCAGGTTAACTATGACCGGGAATTAGGTTATTCAATGGGTGAAATAAGGGGCAGGCTGGACTATTGGGAAGGCCTTGAAAACTCATGGAATCTCCATGTCCCCAAAACAATAGAAATAATCCAATTATTCGGGCTGAAAATGGAGTCTGAAGCCTACAAGAACGACTTTATAACGGAATTCAGGGTTAATTATAAAAAGGGCTACGAATATGGATATAGAATGGCAAAATTCGAACCTATGAAGACTGCTATGGAACAGGGAGTCAAGGATGGGGAGCTGTTCGGAGGAATCATGGGTGCCGGCAGAGGAAGGCTGGATTACTACAGCGGTTCAGTAAGCCAATGGGACAGGAAGCTGCCTTCAGACAGCAGTATAAAAGCCATATTCCTTCTGCCGAAGGATTCCGAAGGCTATGGAAATGCCTTCCTGGCTGCCTTCAAGTCCGCATACAGGACAAAGTATGAGGAAGCATACAGGAAAGCAAACATTGAGAAAAACCTCCTGATTTTTGAAAGAGGGTATGAGCAAGGCAGGGAAATAGGAGTCATTAGGGGAGCCAGCCTTGCAAGGATTGACCGCACCATGAATTTAACCAATTACGATACAAGAAAGAATTATAACGACCAGGATATAATAAAGGAATACATGCTCTTCAATGAAGATGAGAAATACAGGGAAGGATTTATAGGCGGATTCAGAGAAGGGTTGAAAGAAGGATATATTACTGAATACCGGGACTCCAATTATGAATACGGTAAAAGAAAGATTGTTACGGAGACAATACCTATAAGCGGTGCGGAGATATTTTCCGGAGATAGGTTAATGAAGCTTACCATAGAAAAGGGTACATTCTATAACATTGCAGCAGTTTCAATAGACAAGACAGTAACAAGCAATGCCAATATAAAGCTGCCTTCAAAGGAAGGAATGATAAAGGCATCGGAGTTTTATACCATATCCGTTGCCAATTCAAGCAGCAGCGTAAATCCGGACAAATCAGCGGAGCTTAGCTTTGAATATTATGGCCCTGCAAACGGAGGCATTTACAAGTACAGCAACGGCACCTGGATTTATCTGCCGAGCAGGATAAACGGAAACAGCATCAGTACGAAACTGAGCCCAGGAAGTATCAATAATAGAACTTGTACCTACGGGGTATTTATAGATGAAAATGCCCGGGATCCATATGATTTAAGAGGGAACTGGGCAAAGGATGAAATTGCGGCATATCTTAGAAGAGGGATTGCGGAGGCATATCCTGACGGAAGCTTCAGGCCTGATTCCCCGCTTACCCGGGGCCAGGCGGCGGCTTGGATAAACAACGTTTATAAAACTAAACTGCCAGCACCGGAAACTCCGAATAATACCGTGACTTATACCGAGATTGAAAAGCTTATGAAGCAAGCAACCGGAGATGAGAATTTTAAATGGTCCTATATAGCCGAAAAAATGGCGCTGAACAAGGACAAGAGGTCGGGCAGCTTCAGCTCCGTGAGCGGAATTGTCACAAGAGCCGAGGCTATTTATATGCTTTATTATTTGAATGAATAATCAGGAGTGCGGAAACCCAATTTTTTCATACAAAAACGAATTGATTATTTGTGTTGAATTTTTCTCTGAAATGATATAGGATATACTTTGTCAAAACAAATAAGTGGGGGTATGGCGCAGTTGGGAGCGCGCTTGAATGGCATTCAAGAGGTCAGGGGTTCGAACCCCCTTATCTCCACCATATTTTGTCCGAAAACCCTTGATTTTACAAGGGTTTAATTTGTTTTTTGAAGAGGAAAACACCTTTTCTGCAGAGCCTGTGACCATGTGAATATGCCTCAACAACGTGCATTATGCACGATTTTGTGTTGTAATACATGAAAAATATATTCGGGAGATGCGATATGGATTATCAGTATGCAAGCGCCTGCCACCGCATTGTTTATTGCTTGCTGCATTGTCATTTGATATAATTGTAATATAAAGGGCAGAGTGGAAATATTCATTGGTGTAACGATATTGAAGAGTATCACAATAATGAAGCGGAAAAATAGTATAAGCGAAAGGAGAATAGTATGTATATTAGAAATAGGATGACCCCGAATCCGTGTACAATACCATCCAACACTACTATTGCAGACGCGGTGGCACTTTTCAGAGAAAAGGGTTTCAAAAGATTTCCCGTAGTAGACAACGGGAAACTGGTGGGTATTCTTACAAAAGGTGATATTCAGTCAGTATCCCCAACAAAAGCCACATCTTTGAGTATCTATGAAGTCAATTATTTTCTGTCAAAAATAACGGTAAAAAAAGCAATGACAAAAAAAGTAATCACTATAGATGCTGACTGTTTATTGGAAGAAGCGGCAGTGGCAATGAGAGAAAACAAAATCAGCACTCTTCCGGTCATGGAAAAGGGAAAATTGGTGGGAATAATCACAGAAAGCGATATATTTGATGCTTTCATAGACTTAATGGGCTTTAAAGAAAAAGGAAGCCGTATAACCGTTGAAGTAAAAGATGTACCCGGCGGCATAGCAGCTATTTCTGAAGTATTCTCTTCTTTGAATATTAATATAACCCATATAGCGATGTTTGCCGGCAACGGGATCAGGGATTTGGTAATAAGGTCATCAGTGTCGGATATTCCCGAAATAGAAAAAAAGCTTAATGAAAAAGGATATAAAATAAAACATTTGTTAGTCAACAAATAGATTTATGCCGGGCACCGAACTTGACTGCTTGCCGACGCAGAGCAGATATGTACGGTGCCTGGCATTTATTCTTTAGAGTTTCAGTGATTCAACAGCTTTTTTTGCCCAATCTGAATCGTTAAGAATAGCTCTTCCGACTCCAATCAAATCAGCTTTTCCATCTGCAAGCAGCTTTTCGGCAGCTTGGGCTTCCGTGACTCCTCCGGTTAAAATGACAGGAACAGATACAACTTTTTTAATTGCCTCAGAAAGCTCGGAAAAATAACCTTGCTCGTCAGTACCACGTCCGATATATCCGCAAAAGCCGCCGGAAATATCAATTATATCCACTCCTGATTCTTCGAATTCCATTGCTGCAATTCTGCTGTCTTCGATGGAGGTTCCGCCTTCCATATAATCAGAGGCGCCCAGGCGCAGAAAAATCGGGAAATCCTCACCAACAGCTTCTCTTACTGCCTTAATGACTTCCAGGTGAATCTTTATTCTGCCGTGTATGTTTCCCCCATATTCATCAGTTCTCTTGTTGGCAAGAGGAGACAGAAATTGATTTAGGAAGTATCCGTGGGCGGAATGTATTTCCACTCCGTCAAAACCTGCCATTTTTACCCGATATGCAGCAGCTCTGAATTCTTCAATTATTGCTTTTATTTCTTTAAGGGTAAGCTCCTTCGGCAGCGGGCCGTTGTGACGCGGATTGGATACTGCTGAAGGAGCAACCGCATCCATACCTGTAACCTCATACTTCGCAGCACTTCCGGAATGGTTTATCTGCATTACGGCTTTAGTACCGTTTTTGTGAATTATACCGGCCAGTTCCTTCAAGCTGTCAATCAGGCTGTCATCCGCGACAGAAAGCTGCCTGTCGCGGGCTTTACCTTGCTGTGATATATAGCTGTGCTCAACAATTATCAAGGAGATATATCCCCCTCGGGACTTCTCATCATAATAGTCAAAAAGAGACTTGCTTGGTTTTCCGTCCTCCTCGCATTTGGCAGTAGCCATAGGAGGCATAACCAGTCTGTTCTTCAAGGGCAGTTTTCCGTTTTTCAGTGGCTTCAGCAAATAAGACATAATATTTTCCTCCTTAATAGTATGATATTTAATAAATATTATCTTGTTATACAACTATTATGTATTAATTATATATTTTACTTCGGATAAATAATAGTAGTTATGCTGCAATAATGTAATTTACCCCTGAATCAAAATTAACAACAAAAACTTAAAAAAAATATCGAAATATGTTGAAAAGCATTTTTGGGTGTGATACTCTTATTAAGGATAAAAGTCTTTAAGTCTGGTACAGTGATACCGGCAAGATTATATACAGGCTATAGTAATATAGCTAATATCAACGAGAAATAAGATCTTGTCTGTAAAGCTGCAGACAGGATTTTTTTATGGAGCAAAGGCTATACTAAAAAATAAGGAGGATGTTATTATGGCAAAAAATCAACAAATAATCGGTTATCTACCTGATGAACAACCACCGATATGGAAACTGTTCCTTTATGCATTGCAGCAGGTGGTGGTAATGTTTCCTGCAACAGTCGCAGTTGCAATCATCACAGGCTTCCACATTTCAACCACCATATTTGCCAGCGGTCTTGCAACAATCTGCTTTATACTGGTTACCAAAAGGGAAATTCCGCTGTATTATGGTTCAAGCTTTTCATACGTAGCTGCCATAGGCAGTTTAATGGCTTCGGATGCACTGGCGGGATACACTCTTAACGAAAAAATAGCAGTTGCACAATTCGGCATAATAATGTCCGGTTTCGTATCTATTGCAGCCGGCCTTATAATAAAACGTTTCGGAAGAGACGCTATTGAGAAGGTTCTTCCGGCAACAATCACAGGCCCTATTGCAATGGTTATAGGCCTTACTCTTTCAGGGCTTGCAATGAGTGATGCCGCTTCTATTGCCATCGATACCGCAGGTACAATCTCAGTGGCAGAATCTCAAGTGGCATTTGCAGGCAATATGGCTTGGATAATTTCTCTTGTTACTTTGATATCTACTATTCTGCTGTCAGTATACCTTAAGGGATTCTTAGGACAGCTTCCCCTTCTGATAGGCCCGATAATCGGATGCTTTACTGCATTTATAATCAAACTTGCAACAGGCATAGACCTTTTCAAGGTTTTGCCGGATACGGCAAACAGCGGAATCTTCGCACTTCCGATATTTACATTCCCAAAAGCATCATTAATGGCAGTTGCCGCTATCATGCCCATTGCTATCGCAACCATACCGGAATCAACGGCACACGTATACCAGCTTGATATTTATGTAAATGACCTGGCTAAGAAAAAGGGATCAGACAAGAGGTACAATATTGCAGATAAATTAGGCCTAAACCTTATTGGCGACGGTATCGGCGATATGGTAGCCGGTTTCATAGGAGGCCCTGCCGGGACAAACTACGGGGAAAACATCAGCGCCATGGCAATCACAAGAGTGTTTTCAATACCGGTTCTGATGGGAGCATCGATTATAGCTATGATTATTGCCTGCTTCACTCCTCTTGTAAACGCGATATATTCCATTCCCACCTCGGTAATAGGGGGGCTTGAAGTATACTTGTTCGGTGCCATTGCAGCTCAAGGTATCGCAATTATGGTAGAGAAAAAGGTTGACCTGTTCAGTTCCAAGAATATTGCCATCATTGCAACCATAATGATAATAGGACTTGGCGGACAATTCGGCTTCGGCGGGAATATCCCCTTCTTCGGCATGCAGGTTCCCTGCATCGCAGGTGCGGCTATATTTGGAATCCTTCTTAACCTGATATTGAGTATGACGGAAAAACATAAGGAATAGGATAAGACACGGGTGAGACACGGGGGGACACGGGGACGGGGGGACATGGGGACGTTTCCCCTGTCCCACTTCCAGTGGGACACGCGAAACGTCCCCATGTCCCCTCATGTCCCCCCGTCCCACATGAATTGACAATAGAATCATATTAACGTATTCTTAATAATGAATACAATATGAAAACAAAGGTGAAGCATATGCAGGAATTCTTGGCAGTTATGGTTTCTTTTCTCATTATTCCGATTTTAAGCAAAAGAAAGATCCCTGTCGGGATCGCGATTTGTATCTGTGCAGTTATCATGGCTTTTTTGGGGGGACTTGGGGCCGCTGACTTTGGGAATGTAATCTCGGATACATTTTTAAACTTCGAAAAATTGAAGCAGTTTGTGGTTATAGCTGAAATCTCCGTTATAGGGGTACTTCTCAAGAAATATGGAATTATTGACAAGATGCTCGATAGTCTTTTAAAGGTTATCGAGAGTAAAAGAATGGTAATGATGTTTATCCCTGCGCTGATCGGTATGCTGAATGTACCCGGGGGTGCCATCATGTCAGCACCTCTGATTGATCAACTGGGCGAAAAGTCGGATCTGTCAAAGTCACACAGAGCGATTATCAATTTGATATATAGGCATGCATTTATGAACATCATGCCGTATACAATCGGATTTTTGGTAGTCTCATCCCTCGC
>JAKJBU010000044.1 GCA_022706825.1 Bacillota bacterium | reverse complement strand
TTGGATGTTTATATATACCCCGTCAGCTTCTTCAAAAAGAACCGGAACTTCTTTTTCCCCGCACAACTGATTCTTCTCTGCTGCTTTAGCCAGTTCTGTTTCACTTTCTTTTACCTTTTGCCCCAAAGCCTGAACCACATTCCATACACCGCCATGACTGATACTTTGTCCGCTTAATTCTGTTACATTATCAGCAGCATTACGGTAGGATGCTATACTTGCATTCTCCACTATTCGCTCTGCCAGGTTTGTTGATATTAGCCCTATTGTGTCAAATCCTAACAATTGGTCCAGTAAATATATATACGCCTTGTTGCCTTCATCATCAGTACTTTCATAAACCACACGTGAAAACTCAACTTCTCCCATAAGTGTCTTTACTGATGTATCTCTAGTTCCTTTATGCCTATATATCGATTTATCCCTTTCTTCAGCGATCTTCTTATCCAATGCTTCTAAAATATTTTTAAGCATTTCACAGGCCACCTTGCAACCAAAAGCATAAATTTCCTTCTCCAGCCTATTGAATGATAAATCCTTTTCATCTACAATTATATCAATCATACAAATCACTCCTGTCGATGTTTTCTTGACAATTACATTCTACAGTTTGATTTGTATGACGGGAAGAGGTTTTTGCCTCTTCCCTTTATTTTGTCATTTATTTTGCCAATTAAAATTATACTCTAAGTAATTAACAATCAAACAATCATTATACCTGCCTTTATTTTTGTTTTTTATTCTTGTATATTTTACTTACTTATTGGTTTTATTTTTTATTTCATCTTGTATTTTATACAGGAAATCTTCAAATTTCATAACGCCTATGTCTCCTTCTTTTCTGTCCCTTACCGATACGGATCCGCTCTCCATTTCCTTATCTCCTACCACAAGCATGTACGGAATCTTTTGAAGCTGTGCTTCCCTGATTTTATACCCTACCTTTTCGCTTCTTAAATCAGCTTCAGAGCGGATATCCAGATCCTCCAGCTGCTTATTAAGCTTCTCGGCATATTCCTTCTGCTTCTCAGATACCGGAAGTATTATTACCTGTACGGGAGCAAGCCATACCGGAAATGCGCCGGCATAATTCTCTATCAATATCCCGATAAATCTTTCAATGCTTCCGAATATCGTCCTATGGATCATAACGGGCCTGTGCTTCTCACCGTCTGCACCTATATAAGTAAGGTTGAATTTTTCAGGCATCTGAAAATCCAATTGTATTGTTCCGCACTGCCAGGTACGCCCGATGCAGTCTTCCAGATGGAAATCTATCTTGGGTCCGTAAAAAGCGCCGTCCCCTTCATTAATTTTATACGGCAGTTTGGATGCTTCCAATGCATTTCGCAGCGCCTCGGTAGCATTCTCCCAGTCCTCATCACTGCCCATTGAGTTTTCGGGCCTTGTTGAAAGCTCAACCCTGTATTTAAACCCGAATAACTTGTAAACGTAGTCTGTCAGGCTTATTACGCCCAATACTTCCTCTTTTATTTGTTCAGGGGTCAGATATAAATGTGCGTCATCCTGGGTAAAGTTTCTTACCCGCATTAATCCGTGAAGAGCACCCGAAAGCTCATGCCTGTGCACAAGGCCTAATTCTCCCATCCTGAGAGGCAAATCCCTGTAGCTGTACATTGCATTCTTGTATATCAGTATCCCTCCTGGACAGTTCATGGGCTTAACCGCATAAGTCTTTTCATCTATTGTAGTAAAATACATATTGTCCTTATAATGGTCCCAATGCCCTGATTGATGCCACAAATCCTCATTCAGTATTACAGGAGTCTTGATTTCCATATAGCCATGTTTCTTGTGGATATTCCTCCAGAAGTTCTCAAGCTCATTCCTGATTATCATTCCCTTGGGATGGAAAAACGGAAATCCGGGGCCTTCTTCATGGAGGCTGAAAAGGTCAAGCTCCTTGCCAAGCTTTCTGTGGTCTCTCCTTTTAGCTTCCTCCAGCATGTTCAGGTATTCTTCCAAATCACTCTTTTTTGTATAAGCAGTTCCGTAAATCCTCTGAAGCATCTTGTTCTTCTCATTGCCTCTCCAATAAGCCCCTGCCACGCTCAGAAGCTTGAGAGCCTTTACCTTTCCTGTGGAAGGTGCGTGAGGCCCGGCACACAGGTCTACGAATTCTCCCTGCTTGTAGAAGGATATGACTGAATCCTCAGGAAGGTCGTTAATAAGCTCAACTTTATAGCTTTCACCCATTTTGCCCATCAAATCAAGAGCTTCACTCCTCGGCAGTTCAAATCTTTCAAGCCTTAGATCCTCTTTTACGATATTCTCCATTTCCTTTTCTATAGCTGCCAGATCTTCTTCCGAAAAAGATTTATCCGAATCAATGTCATAATAGAAACCCGTGTCAATAGCCGGCCCGATTGCAAGCTTAGCATCCGGATAAAGCCTCTTTACGGCCTGGGCCAGTATATGAGAGCCGGTATGTCTCAATGCCCACTTGCCGTCGTCATCATCAAATGTCAGAACCTCAAGACTGCAATCTTCATTTACGGGGGTGCGCAAATCTGCCACCTTACCGTTCAGCTTTGCAGCCAGGGCGGCCTTTAAGAGCCCGCTTCCTATTGAAGCGACAATTTCTTCAACTGTAGTCCCTTTCTTATATTCCTTAACAGAACCATCCTTTAATGTTACTTTCACCATACTGTATACCTCCTTTGATTTTCAGCAAAAAAACAAAAACTCCCGTCCCTGAAGGGGCGGGATATTTTCCCACGGTTCCACCCTGATTTGTACTCTGGATTGTAACGTAATCAACGTCCGCGAATACTTAAGCTTCAGCTTGTTCAACACGGCGCTCCAAGGTGGTTTTCCAGCAGATAATCCAGGAAATGCTTCCAGTCTGCGGCATTTCCTCCCTTTTGGAACCCTCTGCTATACTCGTCCTTATCATAGCAATCAAGTATATTATTTGTATTAGATTATACATTATTCAAAAAAAAAATGCAACAAAGGTATTTTTATAGCATACTACTATAAAAATCTTATTATAACTGCCTGGACAAATCCTATTATTCCACCCAGCAGCCCACCTAACAGCTCAATATATTTCAGTTCTTTTGAAGTAAGGTTCAATATCAGTCTTTCCATGTTTTCCAGTTCCAGCTCGTCTATTTTTTCTTCCACCATCTCTCCTATTTTGACTTTATAAGCCGTATTGCTGATTATCCCGTCAACGGAGCTGTCAAGAATGGCCATTGCATCCTTGTTTATCTGTTCATCGAAATAATCAATAATCCTGCTCTTAATAGAGTAAGGTATAATTGCCGGAATCTTATAGTCAATAACCTTAAGCAGCTTCTCCTTTATAATAGCTATAACCTCCTGTTTGTTTTCTTCCGTTACCAGCCTGTCAAAAATCTCATTTATTGAAACAAGCTCCTTCTCAACCACATTGCCTATGCTTTTGGCAATGTCATTTCTTCTTTTTGGAATAAGGCCCTGTATTGTTATATTCAGCAGCGGAATTCTAAAAGGCCTTATAGGCCTGAAAAGCATTTTTATGGCAAGTACGTTTGTAAGCCAGCCAATAATTGCCCCGACAACTATCAGAAAAAGTGCCTCGTACATTTGTTCTCCTCCCGGATGCAAAGGAACATACATTCCCATACAATAAAAACTCGTCTCTCGGGAAAGCATACTTTCCTATGCAATAAAAAAAGCAGTATAATATGCTTTACGCTTATTATACCACAGTTCAAAATCACAGGCTATATTTGTTTGTATCGCTGCTTTCCTGCAGACTGCTGCACAAATCGCAGCTGCGGCATATGGTTATTCTTTCCGCAAACACATTGGATATGGTTTGAATCAGTTCCTTATTCTTAAACTCATCTATATCATGTATCAATATTCTATTCGGAGAAACCGTGATTAATGTGCTTATCAACAGATCGTCATAATTGATTGTGTCGTCCAGTATTTCCGAACGCAGCTCATCAAAGTATTCGCTGCTTATGCTGTTTTTCTTATCATCGTACAACAGATAACTGCCATCCCCGGATTGAAGCAAATGAACAGTATCTACCTTGCATTCCTGTATTTCAACAAAATATCTCAGCAGTTTTATAAACTCGTTATATTCCCTTTCGGCGACAAAAATCTCCAATGCCCTTTCAACTGTTTCATTAAGTTCATTCACATACATACTGAGGCGGAAATTTATAAATCCTTCTATATTCAATTCTTTTTCGGTATCCAGGTATTTAAGTATTTCTCTCCTGATAATACTTTTTCTGTCGGCTTTATAGAATCCTCCCGGCTGAACCTGCTTTTCCTCACCGAGGAGCTTGCATGCATTATCGATAACAATTGCTTGTTCTTTTCCATTCAGATAAAAGAAGTTTTCTTTTACAATTTTCCTGATAAGCTTTGATTCATAATGGCCTATAATCACTCCTGCAAGAATATCTGAAAGAATGTATTTGAATTCCTCAAGCTTGTCTTTTATGCCGCAGCTTATGAAAAGTGTATTTCCAAGCTGATAATCCTCATAAACTGTATCAATGCCTTCCAGTTTCGCATTTTCAAACTGTCTGTATATTTCAGATTTTATAATTTCATAATCATCTAAGGAACCAATTGCTACAAGAAACATTTGTTCTGCTCCCTCCTTGCCGGATACTGCAAATAATTAATTGTACGGAGAGTATCCAAAAAAATTTCAGGAATCATTAAATCGTCTTTCAATGATTAGTATTTGCCTAAATATTTCTTGTATTCAAAGCCAAGTGACGGGTTAATTTTTACAAAACGCTGCCGCACTTTATTTTCATGAGTTTTGTGTACTATCATTATACTTGGTCTGTAAATGTTTCAATTAACGGCATTTCAAAGGCAGAATTGAACCATAATCCATAAGTCTTCCCTTTGACAAATGCACAATTTCAAAACCTTTTTTATTTATATAATCAATAAGTTTTCTATTATCTTCAAGAGTATAAAGGCTTCCTGTAAATGCTATTTTATTTTTGGATACTAAGCCGCTGGCACCTCCAAGAAAGCCATAATTCATTCCTTTAAGATCAATTCCTCCGGGCTTTGTCAAAAAGCTTTCTATACCGTTTTTTTCTGCGATCTCCGATATTTTTTCATCAGAAGTAATGATTGTATTGTCATTTAAAATACATACCGAGCATTTCGTATACCCCTGATTTACATTCAGCATTTTAACATTTTCCTTTTCCAGAGCTTTTATTATTTCCGCATCGGTATGCCGTATATTATGAAATGCTGTTTTCCCGATTCTCAATACATTATATGCGATATTGCCCGGATAGTTTCTAACCAGCCAAGTTGCACCCTTTGTCACTGCAAATCCTTTTTTCTCAATTATTGGCGCCATCTTTTCATAGACATTGGGAGCCAGTACTATCCTGTTTTCTCCTATATGGAACATCAGCATGTCCGGGTGCCCGTCCACCGCATCATACAGTTCAGGGCATCTCACTGTCTTTAAGCATTCTATTCCTATTTTATTAAGGCTTTCTTCAATTTCAGGGCTTATTCTGTAATCCACCATTGCAAGGCTTACGTCAGAATCGGGTATAAAGGAAGTTTTTAAAAATTTCATATGTACCAGCTCTTTTCTGAATAAAATATATAGAGAATGTGAAATACTCCGACTGTTGGGGAAGTATGTCCTCCCCACGTCGGTATTTTGATTTCCCCACATCCTTAGACATATATAAAAACAAAAAAACTTATTGTATTCAATAAGTTGAAGGTAAAAATGGAGGCGACACCCGGACTTGAACCGGGGGTAAAGGATTTGCAGTCCTCTGCCTTACCACTTGGCTATGTCGCCATAAAATTTGGAGCGGGTTACGAGATTCGAACTCGCGACTTTCACCTTGGCAAGGTGACACTCTACCACTGAGTTAAACCCGCATTGTATGGTGCCTTGGGGCGGAATCGAACCACCGACACGAGGATTTTCAGTCCTCTGCTCTACCGACTGAGCTACCAAGGCATAATATTAAAATGGCGACCCAGAACGGGCTCGAACCGTCGACCTCCAGCGTGACAGGCTGGCATTCTAACCAACTGAACTACTGGGCCACTTATTGCCTCCGCACATGCTTCGGCTTTAATTAAGGAATGTCGGTTTTTTCCGCGAAGTAGTTTGGTTAAAGCTGCTCCGCAAATGCTACGCATTAAATCAATGAATGTCGGTCTTTTTCCGCGAAGCGGAAAAAGTTGGTGGGGACAATAGGGCTCGAACCTATGACCCTCTGCTTGTAAGGCAGATGCTCTCCCAGCTGAGCTATGCCCCCGCTGAAACTTGCGACATCATTTAGTATAACCTACAGATAATCTAAAGTCAAAACTTAATTTTTTGTATTTCTTACATTTATCATTTTATTGCACTGAATTTCTTTGATAATCTTTAGCATACTATATTATATACTTGATGATGCTTTTTCAAACATCTCAATCAGCTCATTCTTTTCAAAAAAATACTTTTTATTGCAGAAATGACATACGATTTCCGCGCATCCTTGCTCCTGTATAAGCTCCTCCAAATCATTCCTGCCAATGCTTATCAGCGCCCTTTCCATCCTTTCCCTGCTGCAGCTGCATTTGTAGCCTACTTGTTTCTTTTCCAATATCTTATATTCAATATCGCCTAAAATGCTCTTTATCATACCTTCGGCATCCAACCCCGAACTGATCATTTCCGTTACCGAGCGTATTTCCCTGAGCCGGTCTTCAAGCCTTGTTATCATATCAGGGTCTGCTTCCGGCATAAGCTGGATTATGAATCCTCCTGCAGCGGCTACGCTGCCGTCTATCCCTACCAGAACTCCCAGGCCAACGGCAGTTGGTATCTGTTCGGATACGGCAAAGTAAGAGGATATATCATCGCCTATTTCTCCTGTTACAATCGGTATTTGCCCCACATAGGGCTCTTTCATTCCCATATCTTTAATAACAGTAAAGACGCCGTCAACACCCACTGCCCTTCCCACGTCAAGCTTGCCGTTCTCCCGATGCATTAATTCAACATCCGGATTTGTGATATAGCCCCTTGTAATTCCTGTGCTATCGGATATAACCACTATGCTTCCGGCCGGCCCTTTGCCGTTTATCTGCAGAGTTATGGTTTCTTCATCCGATTTAAGCATAATTCCCATCATACTTCCCGCAGTCAGCATTCTTCCCAAAGCTGCAATTGAAACCGGACTGCAGTTATGGATTTTTCTTCCCTCTTCCGCCATATTCGTGGTAATACAGCTGAAAAACCTTACGCTGTCGTCAATGCTTGCTCCTCTTACAACATAATCCTTCATTATTTCCTCCAGTTATCATTCAACATTCTATTTCTTTAAAGCAGCAAAAAAGATTCTTTCGCTTTTCTCCTCAGGCTTGTTAAAGCTGAAACCGTCGAAGCAGCTTACTTCTTCAAAGCCTGTACTTTCCAGCAGCCTGGCCAGGTATTCGCTCCTGTAAGCTTTCTGTACATGATATTCACTGAACTTTCTGTAGAGCCCTTCCTCGGGAACAAAAAATATCAGGTCCATTTCCACAGTCTCAGATTTTTCATCAAAATTATTATTCCAAATATAATGCTTATTATTTTTTTCTTCGTAAAAGGTATTATTACCAATTATGTATTTGATTTTATAATAACTGCTTATATCAAAAATGAAAATCCCTATGTCTTCAAGCCTTTCATAAACCAGCTTAAAATAATTTTTCAAGGCTTCCTCATCATTAATATAATTAACGCCGTCACACATGCAAAGCACTGCGTCGAATTTTTCCTTTAAATTCATCTTTGTCATATCCTGGTTCAAAAATGTTATTTTCTGCTTCGCCGCTCTTGCCTTGTTCTCCGCAACAGTCAGCATATCGGCCGATATGTCAAGCCCCCATAGATTATAACCGGATTTTGACATTTGGATTGTAATATTTCCCGTGCCGCAGGCAGTATCAAGTACTCTTGCCGGCCTGATCCCGCAGCTTTTAAAAATGTCCTCCACATATCTGCACCAGGCTTTATAGTCAATTTCCTCCATAAACATATCATAAAGCTCAGCCAGCACATTATAACAGTTCATATGAAGCTCACAATCCTTTCCAAGGCGGAAGATGTGCTTTCCCTTATTATTAAATCGCTCTTCCTGTCATAACCAGTCTCTCCCAGGTTTATTATCAACAGCCTTTTGCATATTTCCGCAAGATAGTTTACGGGTGACACCGAGAGGCTGGATCCGATCACTATCAGAAGCTCCGCCTCTTCAACCTTCTTAATGCTGTCGTAAAAGCAGTCGGGGAGCATGTCCCCGAAAAGCACAACATCAGGCCGTATTATCCCTCTGCATCTGCATTTTGGCGGAATCTCTCCCGCTTTTATCCGTTTTTCTATTATGCCGGTATCATATAGTTCTCCGCAGCTGTCACAGCTGCAGGTCCTCGCGGTTCCATGCACCTCGTATACATTTCTGCTGCCTGCCTTATGATGCAATCCGTCAATATTCTGCGTCACTACAAGGTTAATCAGCGCTTTCTCCTCCAGTTCCGCAACCAGATAATGAGCCTTATTCGGAAGGCTATCCTTCATGGAAGTTATAATGCTAAAACCTAAATCATAGAATTTTTTTGGGTTTTTATACAATACCTCGGTTGACAGAGCCTCCATGGGGTCTATCTTCTCCCACAGTCCGCTGCCGGGGCTTCTGAAATCAGGAATACCGCTTTCCGTCGAAATTCCGGCTCCTGTCAACACTACTGAAGGCTTGCATTTTTTTATTAATTCTGCGGCTTTTTTATAGATTTCCATCGGATACCCATCCTTTCATTGATTGCACTTAAGAGCAACAGCCGCATCATGCGGCTGTGTTTAAACATATTATCAACCTGACAAGCGCCTCTTCTTCCTGGTAATAAGTCCGCCTATCCTTCCGGTCTCTTCTGCCGTCAGCCCTCCCCATCCGACTTGAGACAGCTTCTCTCCAAGGCCAAGTTCATTTGCTATTTCATATTTCATTTTATCCTCAGGGGTCAATATGATTTGTTTTTTCTTTGCCTTTTTTGACTTCATAATATCACTTCCTCAAGAATTGTTTTTTTAGTGCATTGGATAGCAATATTATGTGAATTTTTTCTTGCATTATTCTGTTTTAATCTCTAAAAAGATAAACGGATTTGCTTTTCTTCCTTCTTTTTGTAAGCCTTCCGATAATGAATCCGGCAAGGAAGCCTAATAATACATATGTCCATCGGCTTTCAGTAACAAAAGTGAAAAAACCAATGACCGCCCCAAGTATATCAAAACCCTTTTTAGCAGTACTTACCTGATTATTCCGGGATGCTGCATCTTCTTCATCCGGCTCGGCTTCTTCAAGCTTGTATCCGTTTCTATCAAGCCAATGATAAAGAAAAGGATAGATTTGCTGAGTTTCGGGGATCAGCTCTTTAAGTATCATGTTCACCCCTTCAGCATTTCCGGTATTTTTATATGCTGTCAGCCTGTCATGCAATATCTTGAACCGTACCCTTCCGGGATAAAGCTGAGATATGTCAAGCTGTTCCACTGCGCTCAAATACTCTGCATAATTCCCTGACAGCCTTATGCATTCTGCTTTTATAAACTTTACCTGTTCAAGATTCAAGCTGCTGTCCGAGGGTGAACTTATGTATTCATTGCAAAGAGTAAGCGCATCCCCGTATTTTTTTTCATTAAAGGCTTTGACTATGGATTTCGGCTTTTTATACGTACTTTTTCCAAGGCTGTCCAAAGCCATTTTGTCAATAGGCTGGTATCTCAGGAATACTCCATTCCCATAGTCTCCGCTGAAGGAAAGTGCAGCAACTCCATCATCGGATATTTGCTCTTCCTTTATACCTTCAAGCTCATATATATAATAAGGCTTAAAATCGGACAGATTCAAAGTCATCCGTACTTTCTCACTTTTTATTGCATAGGAATAACCCCTATCCTTGAAGAAGCTCAGCCCGTAAGTATCATTCTCTGCTTTTATCATTTCAGCTTCAATGCTTATACTTATAGACCTGGTTTGCCCGGGTTTAAATACCATTGTGAATAAATACCATCTGCCGTCAGGTGTCTGAAGGTTTTCTGCTCCGTAGGTACTTTTGAGGTATGAAGTATTTCTTGTCTTGTAGTTCAGGTATTTGCTTCCGTCATATATGCTGAACTTGACAATTCCATTATCCGGGATACCGAAATTAACTGATATATCCTTATCGGCATTGGACTTTATTGTGTACTCGTATACGGCAGTTACTTTTCCTCCGTTTACTGTAATATTGTCTGACTCATTGGTAATACTGACATCAGACTTATTAAGATTATAAAGCCCATAGCCATTCCAGCCCGTGTCAATACTGTCTGCATATGCAGCCACTGCAAACATTATCATTACCAAAACAGTAAAAACAAGTAATCTTATTACCTTACCCATTACCCAACCTCCTTTTCTTCATATGTGCTGCATCCCATAAATCATTGGAATTGCTTGCATCTTCTCAATAGATTATAAAACAGCTGTACTCCCGTAATTAATATTTCATCATTGAAATTGAACATGTTGCTGTGAAGAGGATGTATATAGCCCTTCTCCCTGTTGCCTGCCCCCAGCATAAAAAACAAACCGGGTATCCTTTTCTGATAATATGAAAAATCCTCTGCAAGCATTATCGGATTCATATATACAAAATTTTCATCTCCTATATCCTCCGCAAGGATTTTGTAAAGCCTTTCATCATTGTGAACAGCGGGATACATATCACGTATTTCATATCTGCAGCTGCATCCGTATGCTCCGCTTATAGAATCAGCCATTTTTATAACACGGTCTTTTAAAGTATTATAGGCCGTATCGTTGAAGGCTCGCATGGTTCCCTGCAGTAATGCTTCACCTGCGATTACATTCATCCTTTCGCCGCTGACCATTTTCCCCACTGTTACAACTGCAGGCTCCAAAGGATCCGTAAATCTGCTGACTATGGTATTAAGGGCCAAGATAACATTTGAAGCCGCAACAAGGGCATCATTCCCTTTATGGGGCATTGCTCCGTGACAGCTCTTGCCTTCTATGTACAGATCGAATTCCCCTGTCTGTGCCATTAGTGCTCCGGGCCGGCAACCTATCTTGCCTTCTTCTATATCCGGAAATATGTGTAACCCGAATATGCAGCTTGCGTCATATTGTTCCAGCGCCCCGTTTTTTACAATTATTTCCGCTCCTCCGGGGCCTTCTTCCGCAGGCTGGAATACCAGCAGCACATTATTGTCCAATGCGTTACCCATGTTAACCAATAGTCTGGCAAAACCAAGCAGCACTGCAGTATGGCCGTCATGGCCGCAGGCATGCATAAAGCCTTTATTTTCTGAAGAATATTCAACTCCGGTCTGTTCTTCAATTGATAAAGCATCTATATCCGCTCTGAAAGCTATGGCCTTTGACCCGGACTTGCCTTCAATGTATGCTATTACCCCGGTTCCTGCCGGACTTATTTCTGCGTTTATTCCCAAATCCTTCAAATATTCATATATGTACCCGGTGGTTTCATGCTCATTGAGCCCTTTTTCCGGAATCCTGTGCAGATGCCGTCTTATAGAGATAACCTCATCCTTAAGTGCTTGTACCTTATCATCAATATGCAGCAAAATATCACTCCTTGCTGAGTACTTTCCAGTTATTCATATAATATATTGTATATTATATGGTTCTGCATTTCAAATTTTTGTCTTTCGATGTTAAGCAGTATGAATACTATTGTAACCGTTATCATAGCAATAAATAAAGCAAAAATTAATATTAGCTGTTGACACGTCCCAAACCCTATGATAGTATTATTCTAATTTAAGAAAAGTTTCTATTCTAGGATAGAGGCGCGCTTTTAAATAGTATGGGTATTCAAAATTGGGATGTGGCTTCCCGAATCTCCGGAAAGGTAAAAGCGCCGAAGGCGGAAATATGCCACGGATTTCTGACCTGGTCCCGGCTCAAAAAGGGTCCGGACTGTCACCGGAGAGTCTATGCACAACCTCCGGTGGAGAGCTATACATGAATAAGTGTGTTTGTTCAGTTTTGTTCTGAATAAATATCTTTTTCGTGTCAGCTTTTTTACCGGGCTGGCACTTTAATTTTAAAGGAGCATTCCTGTAACGAAAGAAAATGAACTTTGAAAAAACAGATGCCAATCCGTACAATAGAAATGTGCGAGACCAGCAAAAGTTAAGCACAAATCAAAAATACGAGGAGGCACCTATAATGAATTTAACACAAAATGATAAGATTGAGCAAATAAAAGATGAAACATTGGTAGTCGGAGTAGATATAGGTAAAGAAACTAACTATGCCAGAGCCTTGGACAACAGAGGCAGAGAGCTCAAGAAACATGTAAAATTTACTAACTCAAGAGAAGGATTTAGAGCTTTTGATAAATGGGTGAGTGAAATATCTTTAGCTAATGAGAAGACGGATGTAATTGTAGGTTTCGAACCCACAGGGCACTATTGGTTCAGCTTCGGAGATCACTGCAAAAAGCTTGGTCACAAGCTTGCAATAGTTAATCCGATGCATGTCAAAAGGACTAAGGAACTGGATGATAATAGTCCAACTAAGAATGATAAGAAGGATCCAAAGACGATAGCAATGCTGGTTAAGGATGGACGGTATAGAGAAGTGTACATCCCGGAGGACATCTATCAAGAACTTCGAGAAGCAGTTTATGAGAAAGAAAGACTTACCGACCTGACAGTAT
>JAKJBU010000043.1 GCA_022706825.1 Bacillota bacterium | reverse complement strand
AAATGCGACCAAATTTGCACATACATTTACAAAAAATTTGTATGAAGGAAAGTTGCCAACGTTTACTTGACAGTAACTGTTAATTACCTGTCTTTGATTTTTATCGAATTTTAAGCTACAATCATATTAATAGGCATGCACTGTCGAAATTATCCATGGAGGTGAAGTCATGAAAATCGGTAATAAAAAATTGATTATATTATCAGTACTGGCAATTATTATCGCTGTCATGTTCGGATCCTTGAAGGATGCAGCCCGCGGTTCATACGATACCGAAAAAAGGCTGATAGTAGGCCGTGCAAATGACTCAGTTACTTTAGACCCTTCCTGTACTGTCGAAATGGATTCCTTCAAAGTAACTGTAAACATATTGGAAACACTGGTGAAATGTGAAAACGGCGGAAATGAGGTAGTGCCTCTCCTTGCAGAAAGCTGGGAATCAAGTGAGGACGGCTTGAAATGGGTATTCAAGCTGCGCAGGGGAGTAAAGTTTCATGACGGAACTGCTTTCGATGCTGATGCAGTTGTATTGAATTTTAACCGCTGGATGTATGAGGATAACCCCTATCATAAAGGAACATTCAATTATTGGAATTATATTTTCGGCGGTTTCCCGGGCTTGGTAAAAAGTGTCACTGCATTAAACAATTATTCGGTGGAAATAAAACTGAACAAGCCCTTTGCTCCTTTCTTATATGCAATGACAATGCCGGCATTCGGAATAGCAAGCCCTGAAGCGATAAAAAAATATCAGGGGGATTTATCTGAACACCCGGTAGGTACAGGCCCCTTTGTTTATAGAAGCTGGGAGCGAAACAAAAGTATTATTCTTGAGCGCAACGACAAGTATTGGAACGATGCCGCAAAAGTAAATTGGGTTGAATTCAAAGTTATACCCGGTAATAAGGAGAGATTGGAAGAATTGAAGAAGGGTACCATACATATAGCTGATTATCTGAGCCCTAATGATATTGCAGCCATAAAGTATGATCCGAATTTGTACTTGTACTTCAGGCCCAGCTTTAATATTGGCTATATGGCAATGAATAATGAGAAGCCTCCCTTCGACAACCGCCTGGTGAGAGCGGCAATAAATCATGCCATTGATAAGGACAAGCTTATAAATGATGTATTTGATAATCTTGCAAAGCCTGCGGCAACCTTCATACCCCCTTCCCTTTGGGGTTACAACGGAAGCTTGGAAATTTACGAGTATAATCCGGAAAAATCCAGGCAGCTGCTGGCGGAAGCCGGATATCCCGATGGATTCAATACGACATTATGGGTAATGAATGCTTCAAGGGAATATTTGCCAAACCCTTTGAAAACGGCACAGTTGATAAGAGAAAATCTGCGTAAGGTAAACATTAATGTAGAAATAGTGGTCTTCAATTGGAGTGAATATTTGAATAAAATACGTAACGGAGAGCATGAAATTGCTTTAATAGGCTGGACCGGAGATTATGCCGATCCTGATAATTTCCTATACACAATGCTGTCTTCCGAAAATGCAAAGCCCGGCCTGGCAGGCAATTATTCCTTTTATAAAAGCATAGAAGTGGATCAGCTGCTTGCACAGGCAAGGCAGACTACCAATATGTCATTCCGGAGAAGCCTTTACAGAAGGATTCAGGAAACTGTGAATTATGACATACCTTCAGTACCGATGGTACACACCATGCCTGTTCTTGCTGCCAGGTTGTCGGTACAGGGATATACTCCCCACATGACCGGTATTGAGTCCTTGGAGCAAGTCTCACTTGAAAATGAGCGATGAAGGGTAGAGGATGTAACATATGAAGCGAAATGTATTCAGAATTGTACTTATTATTATATTTGCCCTTTTGCTTGTTCTTGTAAACATGCCTTATACGAAGAAAGTTGAGAAAATGGTGTTTACTCTTCCGGGGCTGCCCCGGCCTATTGCAGAAGTTCCGGTTGTAATTACATCTGCCGGACAGAGTACCGATACATACATTATTAATGACATTTCGAACCAATTGATGATTAGAAGCTTTTTCATGCCCCAGGCTGAAGTTGAACATATGGAAGATATGAAATCAATTGTTTTTGCGGTGGGTTACAGCTCTTTGGGATTAAAACTCCAAGGCATAAGCTATGAAGATGAAAAAACACGTATTGAGAAGCTTATCAATATGGCAAAGGACAATAAGCTGACAATAATAACTGTTGTTTTGGGCGGTGAACAGCCTATTGACGAAAGAAATGAGGAGATTATCAGACTCGTTGGTGCCCAATCAGATTATATCATAGGGCTGAGGGGGTCAAGCAATGAGGAATTGCTTGCCGATTTGGCGGAGAATGGCAATATACCCCTGACTCTTGTAAGAAAAGTCAAGGATATATCTGTGCCCTTTGCTTCGGCTTTTAGATAGAGGATAATATTTGTGAGAGGTTTTACTATGACTGTCAGCCAAAGGAAAATAATTGAAAACATATTTCCAACGACCATTGCCGCGGGAGGAGTTTTGCTTATTATTACAGGTATGCTGTTTCCTGTCTTTTTTCAAAATACCTGGTTTAATATAATTATGAAAATCAGAGAAGCAATAACCACCGGAGACAGCGGGCATCTCATACTTGCATCCGCATCGCTGAACTGCCTTAGTTCAATACAAAGCACAGTTTTGTATATGGGGACCATACTGTTAATTTTTAATACGGAACTCAGCAGCCGTCTAAAACCCTTGGATGTATTTCTTGTATCGTTAGTAAGCATAGTATTTTTACATTGGATGGATTCGCTGATATTTGAAATCCCCTGGGAACCTGTGTCAACCTTACTGGCATTGATTATTTCATTATTTCTTTTCGAAAAATTGTTCGTTGAAACCTATAACTTTGTTCAGGTTTTCATAGTAACGGTACAAGTCTTTTTTGCTTTCCAATGGCTTAATATAATGCCTTACTTTTCACCATACCTGTTTGGGAGAAGAGATGTTCCTTACAGTGTGAAAATATCAGGAATATATCTTAATGCAGATACCGTACTGAATTTCACAGGATTTGCGTTTTTTATACCTTTTATAATATCGGCATTCATCACCGCAACGCTTTTTATCAGCTACTCACGGAACCTTCAAATGATGAAGGAGAATCATATAAAAGAAAATGAGATAAGGGATATGAGGGCAAAGGCTCTCGAAAACAGGATATACCAAGAGGTTAAATCCTTGGTCCATGATTTGAAGACCCCCTTGGTTACTATTCGCGGCTTGAATTCCTTGACACTTTCTGAAAATGAAAACGGAAAGCTGGCAGAATACAGTGAACGTATAGAAAACTCAGTAACTAAAATGAGCGATATGATTTCCAGCTTCCTATATGAGTACTCACGCCAGAAACTGAAGGCATCTGACCTTATCAGTTATATAAGGGCCCAGCTTCCTTTGGAAGATGAAAAGATAAGATTTTCAATCAATATTGAGGAGGATCTTCCGGATATATATATAAATAAGATAAGAATAGCAAGGGCTGTTATAAATGTACTTGAAAACGCAATAGTTGTTCCCTGTAAACATTCGTATAAGATGATAAACTTTGATATGAGGCGCGCTGAAAAGGGCATCAACATAATTATAAAAGACAACGGAATCGGCATTGATGAGTCTAATCTAACGAAAATATGGGAGATAGGCTATTCAACCAATAATACGTCAGGCTTGGGCCTGCCTTTTGCGAAGCGAATTATAGAGGATAATGCAGGAACAATAGAAGTTGTGAGCCAACGGGATTTCGGAACAACAGTAACTATTTTCCTGCCGTCAGCCGATAATTTTGAAGATTATGGAGGGGGCGAGGCAATTGAAAATAAACAATACGCCGGAAATTGTAATAATTGATGACGAACCCGATATTCTTTATACCATTAAAGAAATATGCCTGTACGGAGGCTGGGAAGCAGCTACTGCGTCCAATGGTAAACAAGGTTATGACCTGTGCAGGATACACAAGCCCAGCCTGGCCATAGTAGATTATCATATGCCGGATTGGGATGGGCTGAAAACTGTTAAAAGAATCCGGCAGACGGACAATGCCATATCAATACTGGTTTTGACTGTAGACGAGAGGCAGGAAACTGCCGAAAGGTTTATTGCTGCTGGTGCGACTGACTTTGCTATTAAGCCTATCAAATCACCGGATTTAATTTCACGGATAAAAATCAATCTTAAAATAAATGAGATTCAAAAGAAATATATTTCCGAACAAAAGCAGATTTACCTTGATAAAGGAATCAGCCCTGCTACTCTGAGCATAATACTTGATTATCTGAAGGAGCGGGGAGACGGGCTGACGATTGATGATATAGCAAACGGGCTTAATCTTGCGTATCAAACGGTGCATAGATATGTATCTTACCTCCTTGATGAGAAAAGGATAGAAATAGTTCCGATATACGGACAGCTGGGCAGGCCCAAAAATAAGTACAAGCTGCTTTAATAAATGCTAAAAAAAGTTTAAGAGAATTATGTTATAAAAATAGGATTTATTTATAATTTACAGAATAATCAATATACATTATATAAGGAAGCATTGATGTTCTGTAAACTTTTTTTGCTTATAATCATAGGGATTAGTAACCGGAAATATTATTCCCGGTCTAATAATAATAAAAAGTAATTGGAGGGGAAGAAATGAAAAAAGCGTTAGCATTAATGCTGGCAATTGTTATGCTTCTTAGCTTTACAGCATGCGCAAAACCAGCAGAGCCTGCGGCAGCAGAACCTGCAGCTTCTGAAGCTAAACCGGAAGAAGCTAAGGATAATTGGAAGATTGCAATAGTCACCAACACTGTTTCACAGAACGAAGAAGAGTATCGTTCTGCCGAGTTTGTACAGAAGAAATACGGCAAGGATAAAATTGTCCATGAGCTTTGGCCGGACAATTTCATGACTGAACAAGAACAGATGATTAGTGTATTGACTAAGCTTGCTGCAGATCCTGATATCAAAGCTGTAGTTATTAACCAGGCTGTACCTGGTACTAATCCGGCAATTGATAAGTTCCTGGAAGCAAGAAATAAGGATGAAGTACTTATTATTTATGCTTCACCTCAGGAAAATGCTCCGGACGTATCCGCCCGTGCTGACATCATACTTCAACCCGACGAGCTGTCCATGGGATCGGCAATACCAAACCAGGCTATAAAGCAGGGCGCAAAGACATTTGTACATTATTCATTCCCGAGGCACATGTCTATTCCGATACTTGCTGAGAGACGTGAACTCATGAAAGCGGAATGTGCAAAGATTGGCCTTGCATTTGTCGATGCTACAGCTCCGGACCCAACCAGTGAAGCTGGTGTTACCGGTGCTCAGCAGTTCATACTGGAAGACGTACCGAAGATGGTAAAGAAATACGGAAAAGATACATCGTTCTTCTCCACAAACTGCTCTATGCAGGTACCGCTTATAAAAGCAGCCTTTGATGCTGGTGCAATCTATACACAGCCATGCTGCCCGTCACCATACCACGGGTATCCGTCAGCTCTGGGCCTCACTGTTCCGGAAGATATAGTCGGCGGTTTGCAGGATGTTATTGACCAGACCACGAAGATCATTGAAGATGCAGGTTTAGGCGGCCGCTTCTCCACTTGGCCTGTACCGGCGGCTATGATGTCTACAATTGCAGGCGCTGAATATGCTGTAAAGTGGTTGAACGGAGAAACCGACGGCAAGTTTGACAAAAAAGCTCTGGCAGAATGCATGTCTGATTATGCGGGCATGGATATTTCTCTGAACCCCTATGTAGAAAATGGCGTTACTTATGACAATTACTTACTGTTCCTGGTAGACTTCCTTACTTACGGAAAGCTTCCAAGCTAATTGTTGTATAAAGAATTAAGTTGCATCCTGGCAACTGAAGTATAACTTTTAATGAGGGTGTTTCAATACAGTTCGGCTTGAGACATCCTCATTAAGTTTGCAAACCGCTACCTATAAGAGCATATGTGGCAGGAGGGATTAACTTGGGAGACATACTCCTTACTATAAAAAACGTATCAAAAGAGTTTTACGGCAACCAGGTACTAAAAGATATAAATATGGAAATAAAAAAGGGTGAAATCCATGCCCTCATAGGAGAAAACGGGGCAGGCAAATCCACTTTGATGAATATATTGTTCGGTATGCCGGTGATTCATGAAACCGGCGGATACCAGGGCAGCATTGAACTGGATGGCAAAGAGGTCATGTTCAATTCGCCCCACGAGGCTATGTCCCACGGTATTGGAATGGTACATCAGGAGTTTATGCTTATACCCGGTTTTACCATTACGGAAAACATCAAAATTAACCGTGAACTGACTAACCCAAACATGGTCAGCAGGATATTCGGCAAACAATATGAAAGTTTGGATATGAAACGAATGAATAGCGATGCCAGGAAGGCTCTGGACATTATGGGGATGAGCATAGAGGAATACACCCTGGTGGCAGGGCTGCCGGTAGGGCATATGCAGTTCATAGAAATCGCCAGGGAAATCGATAAAACCGGAATCAAACTGCTTGTTTTTGATGAGCCCACAGCGGTTTTGACGGAATCCGAAACCCAGAACCTGTTGGCTGCTATTCAGAAGTTAGCGGCACAAGGAATAGGCATCATATTTATAAGCCACCGTTTGGAAGAAATAATGCAGGTTTCTCATCGTGTCACAATTTTGCGTGATGGGGAACATGTAGTAACCAAAGATACAAAGGATACAAATGTGTACGAAATAGCAGAATTAATGGTGGGGCGAAAGGTATCCCTGGATCGGTCAGGTTCGGATTCCCGCCGGATAAGTGATGAAATCGTACTTAGCATCAAGAATCTCGAGGTCAAAATGCCCGGTGAAGAGGTAAAAGGTTTTGACCTGGATGTAAGGAAAGGCGAAATCATAGGCATCGGGGGCCTGGCCGGACAAGGAAAGCTTGGTGTAGCCAACGGAATTATGGGAATTTTTCCCGCCAGGGGCCAAGTAATATATGAAGGCCGCCCACTGGAGCTTAATAACCCAAGGGGAGCAATTACTGCGGGGATAAGCTTTCTCAGTGAAGACAGGAAAGGTGTAGGACTGCTTTTGGATGAGTCCATTGAGATTAACACAGTATTTACGAGTATGCAGATCCACAAGGAATTTCTTCATAATCTTGGCTTCATCAGAATTATGGATTCTCAAAAAATCCGCAATCATACAAATAAGATGATAAAAGATCTGGATATTCGATGCACATCCTCTTTGCAGCATGCGGGCAGTTTATCAGGAGGCAACCAGCAAAAGGTGTGCATGGCCAGGGCTCTTACCCAGAAACCGAAACTGCTGCTGGTCAGCGAACCCACCCGAGGTATTGATATAGGAGCTAAGAAGCTTATTTTGGATTTGCTTAAGAGTCTTAATGAGGAACAAGGGATGACAATAGTAATGACATCTTCTGAATTAGCGGAGCTTAGAAGCATTTGTGACAGAATAGCTATTGTCTGTGATGGCAAAGTAAAGGGCATTCTGTCTCCTGAGGCTTCAAACGCTGAATTTGGTTTGATGATGTCCGGCGTTCACGCAGATTCCCAAATGGGGGGTGCCGAATAAATGTTAAAAAATGAAGATAAACAAAATAATACTGTTAAAAAGAACCTGGATATCCCTATAGTAAAAAGCATTGGATTGCCAACCCTTATTATTGCTGCATTTTTCTTGTTGGTAATGATTACGGCAGCAGTACTGAAACAATCTCTGCCGATTCTCATCAGCGACATATTACGCCGCTTTGGCATGAACGGTGTATTGGTTTTGGCAATGGTTCCTGCAATTAAATCCGGAACAGGCCCGAATTTTGCTCTTCCCTTAGGCATCATTTGTGGATTATTGGCATGGACTATAGGAATTGAAATGGGCTTTGTTGGTTTTAAGCTGTTGCTTATAACATCAGCAATAGCAACGGTTTTTGCGGTTGCAACCGGTTACTTCTATGGCAAGCTTTTAAATGCAGTAAAAGGCGCAGAGATGACAATCGCAACTTATACCGGCTTTTCCACCGTTGCTCTCATGTCTTTGGTTTGGCTCATGGCACCCTTTAAGAGCAAACAAATGGGTTGGATGATGGGCAAGGGTTTGCGTGAAACAATTAAACTGGATGGAGTGAATGCGGGAGAGATTATCAACAATTTTCTTTCCTTTGAGATAATTGGAATTAAGATACCGACAGGTTTGCTCCTGACGTTTTTTGCATTTTGCTTCCTTGTCTGGTTGTTTTTCAGGACGAAAACAGGTGTTGCAATAATCGCCGGCGGCAGCAATCCTGCATTTGCAGCTGCTGCAGGTATTGATATTGATAAGAACCGAATAATAGCTAATATTCTTTCCACGGTCTTGGGCGCCTATGGGATAATTCTTTATTCCCAAAGTTATGGCTTTTTCCAGCTGTATTCGGGGCCATTGATGATGGCGTTCCCGGCTGTTGCCGGTGTTCTCATCGGCGGAGCAACCGCCTCAAAAGCTAATATCTCTCATGTTATAATCGGTACATTCCTATTACAGGGTCTGCTTACTGCATCAATGCCTGTGGCAAATCAGTTGTTCGCAGGAACCGACTTATCCGAGATAATGCGTGTAATACTGCAAAACGGTATTATTCTTTACGCACTTACACAGGTCAAAGGAGGCGGTAAATAATGAGAAAAGCCAAAAATATGCTGAGCAAGCAGATGCCGTATTTAACAGATAATATAGTTCCTATTATTTTTATTGCTTTCACATTGTTAGGTTTTGCACTAACCGACAATGTGCCCATTAATTACTTTTTATCTGAATTATCCAGCCGTTTCTATCGTAATGCTTTCATTGTACTGTCTCTAATAATTCCTGTTATAGCAGGACTGGGGCTGAACTTTGGTATTGTAATCGGCGCAATGAGCGGCCAGTTGGCTATAATCATTGTACGGTATCTCAGCATTGAATATCTGCATCTTAGCGGAGTTTGGGAATTATTCTTTTGTATAGTCTTGGCATTGCCCATTGCCGCTTTTATCGGCTTCCTGACAGGCAGGCTGTACAATAAGACCCGCGGCCAGGAGATGATAGCCAGCTTAATTGTCGGTTTCTTTGCCAATGGGGTATACCAGTTCATTCTTCTCTTTGCAACTGGTGTAATTATACCTGTCCGGGCTACTCATCCCATGATCAAACCCGATGGCGTCGGAGTGCGTATGACGGTGGATATGGGCGAGCTGCACTATTCCTTGCAGAATATAATGAAAACGCCTTTCATGTGGACGGTACTCGTTGTCTCGGCAGTATTGTTAACCTTGGTTGTTGCCCTTTACCTTACAGGAAGGAAAAGGCCGGACAAAGGCAATAAGGTTATATTCATAATCAAAGTCCTTTTGCTTGCGGCAATAATTGCTTATAGTGTATTCGCAATTGCGACTAAAAACAATATAACAAAAGTGAAAGAAGTACCTACGGTAACCATTATCTTCATCGGATTACTTTGCCTTTTCACAGAATTGATTATGAAAACAAAGCTCGGCCAGGATTTTCGAAGTGTAGGCCAAAGCCAGCATATCGCCCGGTCCAATGGAATAAATGTAGACAAAACCCGAATCATTGCAGTAATAATGTCCACTGTTATGGCCGCCTGGGGACAGATATTTTACTTGCAGGATATGGGTACTCTGAATGTCTATGGTGCACATACACAAATCGGTATGTTCTCAGTAGCGGCATTACTGGTAGGCGGGGCTTCGGTGCGCAAGGCTACTGTATCACAGGCATTGATTGGAACCATACTTTTCAATTCCATGTTTATTATGTCACCGGAAATTGGCAAGGCTGTTTTTGGTAATGCCCTTTTAGGTGAGTATTTCAGGACTTTCATGGTATATGGTATTATCGGTATGGCTTTGGGAATCTATGTTTGGAATGATAACAGAAAAGCCCGCATCACCTTAGACCCGATAGAATTGAATGCCCAGGACAATTAAAATAAATAGGGGTTTGAGATAACTCAGCCCCTTTTTTTATTGAGGAGAATATTAATTCCACAAGTATAAAAAAATTAATTAAAAAAAAACTACAGGCAGGTGATATTTTATGAAGCTTGAAAAAATAGTTGATTCAATGAGGGATGACATTATAAAAGCAACTCAGGAACTGGTGCAGGTAAGAAGCATCGAAGGGAATCCTGAGCCGGGTGCGCCTTTCGGTAATGAGATAAGAAGATGCCTGGACAAGTCTCTGGATATATGCAGGGAACTGGGCTTTAAAACGGAAATTTTCGACGGATTTGCAGGGCATGCCGAATATGGAGAAGGTGATGAAATAGTAGGCATACTTGTTCATTTGGATATTGTGCCTGAAGGTTCAGGCTGGTCACATGATCCGTATGGCGGTGATATTGCAGACGGCAAAATCTATGGCAGAGGCACCATTGACGACAAGGGGCCTGCAGCTGCGGCAATATATGCATTAAAAGCGGTAGTGGACTCCGGTGTGAAGTTCAACAGAAGAGTCAGGATAATAATCGGCTGTGATGAAGAAAGCGGCAGATGGGGCTGCATGAAGCACTACTTCAAGCATGCGGAGGCTCCGATGTGCGGGTTTTCACCTGATGCGGATTTTCCGATAATAAATAGCGAAATGGGAATACTAATATTCAATCTGGAAAAAGAATTTGAACCGAATGAAGACAGCCGGTGCGGCGGCCTGAGAATAAAAAGGATACAGGGCGGGAACAAGGTCAATATGGTTCCGGACTACTGCGAATGTGAGCTTGAGATGAAGAAGGATTTTACCGACAGAGTCATAAAGACTGTAGAATATATGAAAAATGAACAAAACATGAAGCTGGAAATGGAGATTCGCGATGATAAATGTATCATAAAGTCCTACGGAATATCGGCTCACGGAGCTACACCAGGAAAAGGTGTGAACGCAATTTCACAGCTTATCTCATGCATCTGCAAGCTTCCTCTTTGCGTGTCGGAACAGACTGAATACGTTAACTTTCTTAACTCAAGTATCGGAATGGAGATAGACGGAAAATCCTTCGGAGTTGCAATGAGTGACGAGGTCTCGGGGAATCTGGTTTTCAATCTGGGCACAATCGATATGAGTGATAAGAAAGGAAGCGTCGGAATAAACATCAGATATCCCGTCACAAAGACAGGGAAAGAAGTATATGATATCATCAGAAGAAAGTCATCCGAAGCCGGAATCAAGGTCATTGAAGGAAACGGACAGGATCCCCTGTATGTTCCCGCAGATAATTTTATGATTAAGATACTTCAAAAGGTATATGAGAATGTGACAGGGCAAAAGGCGGATTTGATATCAATCGGCGGGGGCACGTATGCAAGAGCCATAAAGAACGCTGTTGCATTCGGCCCGTTATTTCCGGGAAAGGAAGAAACAGCCCATCAGAAGGATGAATATATTGAAGTTGATGACTTGATGAAGTGCACGAAAATGTTTGCCGAGGCGATATATGAGCTGGTTAAATAGCACGTTGCCAAAAAAAGTGTTGACATCGGGTTTGCGTAGTGTTATTATTTTAAAGCAGCAGAGAAAAATAACTTAATATCTTGATTTAAGAAGAAGTTCCACTTCTCACCTTACGACTATGTCAGTAAGGTTATGGTTCTCAAGAATAAAACTTTGGGCAGGTGGATATTTCTACCTGCCATTTTAATTTTGCATGGAGGTGAAAGGTTATAAGCAGCAACAAAGATCTACAAATTAACGAGGAAATCAGAGACAGAGAATTAAGAATAATTGATTCAAACGGAGATCAACTGGGAATAATGTCTTCCAGACAGGCTTTGGAACTGGCAGCAGAAAGGCAGCTTGATCTTGTTAAAATTGCGCCGCAGGCAAAACCTCCGGTATGCAGGATTATGGATTACGGCAAATTCAAGTTTGAACAGAGCAAGAAAGAAAAGGAAGCCAGGAGGAATCAGAAAATAGTAAACATCAAGGAAATCCGTTTCTCTCCTACTATTGAGGATCATGACTTGAATGTAAAAGCAAAAAATGCTCAAAAGTTCCTGCAGGAAGGCGACAAGGTCAAGGTAACAATAAGGTTCAGAGGCAGAGAAGTGGATCATGTAAGCTTTGGTGAAAAAGCCCTGGGAAGATTTTATGATATAGTTAAGGATTACTGTGTGGTCGAAAAACCTGCCAAATTGGAAGGCAGAAATATGATAATGATTTTAGCGCCGAAACAGTAAGCCTGGTAATTCTATGAATATTTCATAAGTTCAAAATATGACCAATACAGAAGGAGAGGATTTTTAATGCCTAAACAGAAGACCCACAGAGCATCAGCAAAAAGATTCAGCTTTACCAAGACCGGTAAAGTAAAAAGAGCATGTGCATATAAGTCACATATTCTTACCAAGAAGACTACAAAGCGTACGAGAAAACTGAGGAAAGGCGCTTATACGACTGCTACGGAAGCAAAAATGATTAGAAAATTAGTTCCATACAAATAAGAGACAGGGAGGCAGCATAACATGTCGAGAGTAAAAAGGGCAATAAACGCTCATAAGAAGCGTAGAAAAATACTTAAACTGGCTAAAGGATACGTGGGAGCCAGAAGTAAAAAATACAGAATAGCCAATGAAACTGTAATGAGGGCTTTAAGATTTGCGTATATCGGAAGAAAGCTTAAGAAGAGGGATTACAGAAAGCTTTGGATTGCAAGAATTAATGCAGCAGCCAGAAATAACGGTATATCCTACAGCAAGTTTATTAACGGACTCAAGCTTTCAGGTATT
>JAKJBU010000042.1 GCA_022706825.1 Bacillota bacterium | reverse complement strand
GTAAATTCCCCCGGCTCAGCAATATCGGCACCGTTTCTCAAGACTTCTTCCATTATCCTTCTGATGGGTACAATGCCTCCATGACAGTGCAGCTCAACAACGTCCTCCATAGTATATGAATAAGGCTTTCGCATAACAATCACAAGCACTTCGTCGATAATCGCATCATTACTGTCAACAGCATAGCCATATACTACCGTTCTTGAAGGTATATCATCTATATCCATAACTCTTTTTGGCTTGAAAACTTTTTTTAATATCTCCGTGGATTTCTCACCGCTTATTCTCACAATCCCTATCCCGGCTTCACCCGGAGCAGTAGCAATTGCAGCTATCGTCCTTTCAAACATTATATCCTCTCCTTAGAGTCAGCTGTACTGTTTTTATTATTGTTTACAACGTTTTAAATATGTACATATAGGTTATTATATATCACTGTTTAAATTTTGGAAACAAATTTATATGTGAGACATGGGGACATGGGGACATGGGGACGTTTCGCGTGTCCCGCTTCCAGTGGGACAGGGGAAACGTCCCCATGTCTCACATACAAAACGGGATATCGCCAAATCTGCGACACCCCGTTCATTCTTTCCGATAGTATTTCAACAGGAATTTTCTACTTGTTTGATATGATAACTTTCCTGTATGGCTCTTCCTGAAGTGTAGAATGTATTATTCGTCTTTCATATGGATTCATAGGCTCAAGTTCTATATTCTTACCTGTCTTCCGAGCCCTGTCGGCCAGCCTTTTGGCAAGTCTCTGAAGCGTCTCCTCTCTTTTCCTTCTATAATCCTCAGTATCCAGTATGACCTTTACGAAGCTGTCCCTTTCCTTATCCTTGTTAACAACCAGACTCACAAGATATTGGAGGGAATCAAGTGTCTGCCCTCTTCTCCCTATAATCATACCCATCTTTGGACCTGAAAGATTGATATATAAGCTTTCGTTTATATCCTTTACTCTTATTTCAGCTTTTATATCCATGGCTTCCAATACTTCTCTCAAAAACTTTCTTGCTCTTTCCTTCTCCAGGGTATATTCGGTTATTCTTATTTCTTTATTCTCTATTTCCTTTTTAACACTTTTCTCAATAGTTTTTTTCTCATTAAGAGTTACTCTTACTTTTGCATTTTTAGAGCCAAGGATTCCGAATATTCCCTTTGTCGGCTGTTCCAATATCTCTATATCCACATTATCCTTTTCAGTCTCTAATTCCTCTAATGCAGATTGCACAGCTTCTTCCACTGTTCTTGCCTTTTTTTCAACCATCATCATATCTATTATTCCTCCTTTTTAGCAGCCTGAGGCTTCGGCTTCATCATGAAATACTGCTGTATGATCGTAAATATATTACCGGCAACCCAATACAAGGCAAGCCCGGAAGGAACATTAAGAGTAATCCATCCGAACATTATGGGCATTATATTCGTCATCATGTTCTGTGTCTGAGCTGTCGTATCCGACTTGCCTTTTTCTGTCTTTTGCTTGGGAGCACTTATCATCTTCATCTGATAATATGTTGTCGTTGCTGATAATATAGCCAGTATAGGCACTCCAAATCCTGCAACTTTAATAATTGTCGCCTGCATTTCCGGTTTACCCAGGTCTAATAGCCACCAAAAATTCTTTGCAATCCCGGCGTAAATATTAGCATCCTTAAATACATACTTTACCGGATTCTGTATGACATAAAACAATGCAAAAAGAATGGGCATTTGAATGAGTGCCGGCAGACATCCCGAAGCAGGATTATAATTATGCTCCTTATACAGCTCCATAAGCTTTTGATTCATCTTTTCCTTGTCGTTCTTGTATTTTTCCTGAATCTCCTTCATTTTGGGGTTTATTTCATTCATTCTTTTAGTGGATTCAGTCTGCTTGATATTAATAGGGAGCAGTAATACCTTGGTTAATATTGTAAAAATGATTATTGAGTATCCGTAGTCTCCTATAAAGTCAAATATGAACTTTAACAACGCACCTAAAGGTTCGGCAATAAAATCTAACAAATCTTTTCCCCCTTATATTTCAGTTTATAGCAAGATTTCGAGGCAGAGGATATATGTAAACCCTTATTGGAATTCATTTCGCCTCGTTATAATTAAACTAACGGTTTTTCTTCTCCGGTACGGGATCATAACCGCCGGGATTAAACGGATTGCATCTTAAAATTCTGCCTGCGGACAGATATAACCCCCGTATGGCTCCGTGCCTGTCAATTGCTTCAATTGCATAGCTCGAGCAAGTAGGAATGAATCTGCATTTCCCTCTTGATAATGGAGATATAATCAACTGATATGTTTTAATAATAACTATAAGGATTTTTCTCATTTATTCCTCGCTTTTTTTAAGCTTGGCCCTTTTCAAAATTGATATTATATTATTTTCAATCATCGAATAATCCGCTGACCCGCTTCCTGCCCTTGCTGTAAAAACAATATCATAGCCTAATTTTGCAGTATCCGCAAACTTTCTGTATGCTTCCTTCATCAGCCTTTTGATTTTATTTCTGATTACGCTTTTTCCAACCTTCTTGCTTACCGAGAAACCCACTCTGTTAAAATTGGAATCGTTTGGAATTATATACATGACAACAAATTTCTCTACATAATACTTACCTTCATTATAAACTTTTTTGAACTCATAGTTTTTCTTAAGCTTATGCAATGTTGTCATATCCTGCCTCTTCCCCTTCATACAGAAAAAGGCCACAGTTCGCGGCCTTATACTGTCAGTCTTTTTCTACCTTTTCTTCTTCGCCTTCTGAGGACTTCTCTGCCTGTAGCTGTGCTCATTCTCTCCCGGAAGCCATGAACTCTTTTTCTTTGTCTTTTTTTTGGCTGATATGTCATTAACATGTTATGCACCCCCTAATCTCTGAGTATATCTTAATTCAAAGCAATTAGCTTAATGTAATAAAGCATAATTCACCACTTTACTATTAAAATTATATAGGCATTGATAGTTTGTGTCAATACAATCTTTTGCTGCAGCGGACATAGCTGCACCAAGTGCAAATAAAGTATTTTCAGTATCTTTGCCTTTATTTAAGATATTCTTATTTGTATTGAACTTGACCACCTTTTTTGCTATTATTATTATATGATGTGTATAACCCTGCATATTTACTGAAGTTATCAACAACTGTGCATAATTTGTGTATAACCTGTTTGTGTGTATTAACTTCTATTTTATTGTCAATAATCTGATAACTACGTTTATTTATATTAACAACTTATCCAGATAATATTAACAATATTTACAGTATATATTAACAAGTTAATCACATTTTTATTCATACTTAAAAAATTATACCGCAATTTTCCATACACCTGTCTCGGGATATAGGAGCGAAGAGAATTTTCGGTTAAGGAGGCATTCTATGTATTCTCAATTAGTTGAAATCTGGGAAAAAACTTTAAACGTAATTAAGGTTGAATTGACAGAAGTAAGCTTTAATACATGGCTCAAAGCCATACAACCTGTTTCTATAAAGGAAAATCTTATTACATTCTCTGTGCCGGATGATTTTACAAAAGGCATACTTGAAGCAAGATACAGCAAGTTGATAAAAAATGCATTAAAGCAAGTTACTTCTGAGTATTACGATATAAGGTTGATCATTCCCACCGAAGAAAATTTTACATCAATAATGACAGAACGATCTGAAATAAATCAATCTGAGGAATCTGTCAATTCCTCCTTGAACCCTAAATATACTTTTGAAACCTTTGTAATAGGAAACAGCAACCGTCTTGCTCATGCAGCCTCTGTTGCTGTAGCAGAATCACCGGCCAAAGCATATAATCCCCTCTTTATATATGGAGGCGTCGGATTGGGTAAAACCCACCTTATGCATGCAATAGGCCACTACATACTTAAACAGAATATGAGATCCAAGGTCGTCTATATTTCTTCAGAAACCTTTACAAATGAACTTATCAATTCAATCAGAGACGACAGAAATAATGAATTCAGAAGCAAATACAGAAATGTAGATGTGCTTTTAATAGATGATATACAGTTTATAGCCGGAAAAGAAAGCACCCAAGAGGAATTCTTCCACACCTTTAATTCTTTGTATGAGGCTAACAAACAAATAATTATATCCAGCGACAGGCCTCCGAAAGAAATAAGAACCTTGGAAGAGCGGCTCAGATCAAGATTTGAACAGGGTTTGATAGCCGATATACAACCTCCGGATCTGGAAACCAGAATCGCAATATTAAGAAAAAAAGCAAAATCCGAGAATCTTTCGATATCTGATGACGTTATGCTGCTTATTGCAAAAAAAATTCATTCAAATATAAGAGAGCTTGAAGGAGCATTGATAAGGGTTGTGGCATATTCTTCCCTTACAAACGGTGAAATTAATGAAGAACTTGCAAATGAAGCGTTGAAGGATATATTATCAAACTCAAAACCAAAAAAGGTTACTCCTTCAGCGATAAAAGATGTTGTGGGAAATTATTACAATATAAAAATTGAGGATTTCAATGCAAAAAAAAGAAACAAATCCATAGTATTGCCAAGACAAATTGCAATGTTCCTCTGCAGAGAGCTTACAGACCTTTCCTTACCGCGGATAGGTGAAGAATTCGGCAGAGACCATACAACAATAATGCATGCATACGAAAAAATATCCTCCGATATAAAAATTGACACTCAATTAAAATCAGTTCTGGAGGAGTTGAAAAGTAAAATCGAAGGTTAATATCCTGTTGATATACTATTAATAACCTGTTTATAAGTTTTTTTGATTATTTTAGTTATAAATTGCTATTAACAGAATTCCTTCGTAAACTCCACAGATTATAAACATGCACATTATTTCTTAAAGCAGGATTTTTGGGGCTTTTGCACTTATTAACAGCCCCTACTACTATTACTACTAAAATTATTCTTTTATATTATATAAAAATAAATATCGGAGGTTATCCACAATGAAAATAATAGCTACAAAATCTACATTATTGGAATCCATAAATGTAGTACAAAAAGCAGTTCCTTCAAAAACCACTCTTCCTATATTGGAAGGAATTCTTTTTGATGCAAAAAGCGGTAAGCTCAAGCTGACGGCAACAGATCTCGAAATGGGAATAGAAACAACATCAAACGTTGATGTTATTGAACCAGGCAAAATTGTGCTGTCTTCAAGAATGGTAGGAGAAATAGTCAGAAAACTTCCTGATTCGGATGTAGAAATAGAAACGGCAGAAGGAAATTTAGTCAGCATTAAAAGCGAAGGCTCAAAATTCAAAATTGTTACTCTTCCTTATGATGAATATCCCGAGCTTCCGGTTGTGAAAAAGGAGAACGGAATTACTATTAAACAAAACATTCTGAAGGATATGATAAGAAAGACGATATTTGCAGTATCCACTGACGAAATCAGGCCGATACTAACAGGAGTACTTTTTGATGTATCAGGTGAAGAGCTTACGATGGTGGCTCTTGATGGTTTCAGAATGGCGGTAAAGAAAAATGTTATTATGAATGATAATAATTTTAAAGCCGTTATTCCGGGAAAGACCCTGTCTGAGATAGGAAAAATAATAAACGATAATGAAGAAAACATAAATATTTATTTTTCAAAGAACCACATTCAAGTTCAAATTGAGGATACTATTATAATATCAAGACTTTTAGAGGGAGAATTTATAAATTATAAACAGATAATACCTGCAGAATATAAAATAAAAACAAAGATGTCTTCAAACCTGCTTATGGAGGCTTGCGACAGGGCAGCTTTATTTGCAAGAGACTCCAGCAACAACATGATAAAATTTGAAATAAACGATGATATGATGGTTATAATGTCAAATTCGCAGAACGGTGATGTACACGAGGAACTTAAAATACAAAAAGAAGGAAGCGACATAGAAATTGCATTTAATGCAAAGTATTTCATAGACGTGCTTAAAGTAATAGAAAGCGAAGAAATAACAATAGAATTTACTACAAACGTAAGCCCAAGCATAATAAGACCTGTTAAGGATGAGGAATATTTATATCTGGTTCTTCCTGCAAGGTTTAAAAAGAACAGCTAAATTAAAGGGGCTGCTGCAAAACTATATTTCGCAGCAGCCCTTTAGTTAAAAAAGAAGAGAGTGATATTATGAGAGAAGCAAAAATAGAAACAGATTTTATTAAGCTTGATCAGTTCCTGAAGTTTGAAAATATTGCAGGAACCGGCGGAGAAGCAAAGAACATGATTATGGACGGATTAGTAAAAGTTAACGGAAATATAGAAAAAGCAAGGGGTAAAAAGCTCCGCAGGGGAGATGTTATAGAAATTTTTGGCGAAGAAATCAAGCTTATCTAATAAATTATAGGGGTGCTTATATTGTATATAAAAAGGATTGATTTGAAGAATTTCAGAAACTATAAAGAGCTTGATATTGAGCTGGGCAAAGGAGTAAATATATTTTACGGCCAGAACGCACAAGGAAAAACCAATATAATTGAATCCATATATATGGCATCTACCGGCAAATCTCACCGGACACAAAAAGACATGGAGCTTATAAGATGGAACAGTGAAGACGCTAAAATAAGAATAGATTATCAAAAAAAAGAAGAAGAAAAAATAGAAATATATTTAAATAAAAGTCTAAAGAAACAAATTAAAAAGAACGGAGTAAGGCTGTTTAAAATAGGAGAATTAATAGGAAATCTTAATACAGTCATATTCTCTCCAGATCATATGAAAATAATAAAGGAAGGGCCTGCTGAAAGAAGGAGGTTTGTTGACATAATACTATCACAGGTAAAACCGGGTTATTATTATAATCTGGTTCAGTATCTCAGGACCCTTGAACAGAGAAATAACCTGCTGGAAGAAGCAAGAACAAATTCAGGCATTCTTAAGACCATAGACATATGGAATGAACAATTAGCTGATTTTGGTGCCAGGTTAATAAAAGCGAGGCAAGATTTCATATGTGACATATGCTGCATGGCAGCTGATATTCACAAAAAAATATCCAACGGAAAAGAAACGCTGGTTATCAAATATAATTCTTCAATAAAGTATCATAGTAATTCGGAAAAGGAAATAAAAGAGAATTTTATCATTGCGCTGGAAAACCATATTAATGCCGATATGGGAAGAAGCGTTACACACAAAGGGCCACACAGGGATGACATATTATTTTTTATCAATGGAACAGAGGTAAAGACATATTCATCTCAGGGCCAACAGAGGACAACCCTTCTCTCATTAAAAATAGCAGAACTCAAATATATGAAAGAAGAGACGGGAGAATTACCGGTACTTTTGTTGGATGACGTTTTTTCAGAGCTTGATGATGAGCGGCAAAAATACTTGATTGAGTTTATTAAAGATATGCAGGCAATCATTACCTGTACCAATGTAGAACATCTTGAAAAGCTTATGCTTGAAGGATCTCGGACATATAAAGTGGAAAGCGGGATGATAGTAAAAGATTAGCTTTTAGTTTTTTACAGAAAAGGTTATAATAATATGGTATGAACAGGATAAGTTAATTAGGATGCAAGGGAGGACAAGTTGATGTTTATGCATCTAGGAGGAGATGTTGTAATATCTCTGAAGGATATAATTTCAATCATGGATATAGAATCCAGCAGTACATCCAGTATTACAAAAGAGTTTTTAAAGACTGCAGAGGATGAGGGCTTTATAAGAAGAATATCAGAGGATGAAGAAAAGTCCTTTATACTGACGGAAAAGAACAAAAAGACAATAATATATTTGTCTCCCATTTCTTCTGTAACCTTATTTAAAAGAGCAGGATTCATAAAAGACATATCGCTGAAGTAGAGGGGGAATAGGAATGGAAGAGAAGAAGTTTGAAGGCACATATGAAGCGGAACAGATTCAAGTACTTGAAGGATTGGAAGCTGTTAGAAAAAGGCCCGGAATGTATATAGGCAGCACCGGATCCAGAGGCCTTCATCATTTAGTTTGGGAAGTAGTGGACAACAGCATTGATGAAGCATTGGTAGGCGCCTGTAAAAATATAAAAGTAACCATACATCCTGATAATTCAATCAGTAATGAAGATGACGGAAGAGGTTTTCCGGTAGGAATGCATCCAAAGCTTAACAAACCCGCAGTAGAAGTAGCTCTTACAGTTCTTCATGCGGGAAGTAAATTCGGAGGAGGGGGCTATAAGGTTTCCGGCGGTTTGCACGGTGTTGGAGTATCCGTAGTCAATGCTTTATCCGAATGGCTTGAGGTCGAGGTTAAAAGGGACGGGAAGATATACCACCAGCGATATGAAAGGGGCTTTCCCGTTACAGAATTAAAAGTCATCAATACGACAAAAAGCACAGGAACAAGAGTGTCCTTCAAGCCGGACACTGAAGTATTCGACGAACTGGAATACAGCTTTGACATATTGGAGCACAGGCTTAGAGAGCTTGCATTTCTTAACAAAGGAATAAAGATAAGCCTCAAAGATGAAAGGGACGGTACGGAAAAGACCTTCCAATATGAAGGCGGAATAATATCTTTTGTTAAGCATCTTAATAAGAACAGAGAGGTTCTTCATAAGGAGCCGATATACTTTGAAGCCAAAAAAGACGATGTTGATGTTGAAATAGCTCTTCAGTACAATGACGGTTATGCGGAGAGTATTTTCAGCTTTGCGAACAATATTAACACATTAGAGGGCGGAAGCCATATGAGCGGCTTCAAGAACGCCGTAACCAAAGTGATAAATGATTATGCCAGAAAATATAAATTTCTTAAAGAAAATGACGCCAATCTTATTGGTGAAGATGTAAGAGAAGGTATGTCTTGCGTAATCAGCATCAAACTTACCGATCCCCAGTTTGAGGGACAGACCAAGACAAAGCTTGGAAACCCTGAGGTCAGGGGAATAGTTGACAGTATCGTTGTAGAGAATTTTGAAGCCTTTTTGGAGGAAAATCCTTCAAACGCAAAAATTATTGTTGAGAAAGCACTAACTGCAGCAAGGGCCAGGGAGGCAGCGAAAAAGGCAAGAGAGTTGACAAGGAGGAAAAACGTACTGGAAAGCACTACACTTCCCGGTAAATTGGCAGACTGCTCCGAGAGGGATCCCAGCCTTTGTGAAATATATATAGTTGAAGGAGACTCTGCGGGAGGTTCCGCAAAACAGGGGAGAGACCGAAGATATCAGGCAATACTTCCATTAAGAGGTAAAATACTCAACGTAGAAAAAGCACGGCTTGACAGAATATTGAACAGCGAGATGATAAGAGCAATGATAACAGCTTTTGGAGCCGGTATAAGCGATGATTTCAATATAGAAAAAATGAGATACGGCAAAATAATAATGATGACTGATGCCGATGTAGACGGTGCGCACATAAGAACACTGCTCCTGACATTTTTCTATAGATACATGAGTCCTTTGATAGAAGCCGGATATGTTTATATTGCACAACCGCCCCTTTACAAAGTACGGAAGAAGAATAAAGACTATTATGCATATAATGACAAAGAGCTTGAAAAATTGTTCAAGGAGATAGGAAGAGAGGGTTCCAGCATACAGAGATACAAGGGTCTTGGAGAGATGAACGCTGAGCAGTTGTGGGATACTACAATGAATCCTGAAACAAGGATCATACTTCAGGTAACAATGGAGGATGCTGTGGCAGCCGATGAGATATTTACAGTATTGATGGGAGATAAAGTGGAGCCCAGAAGAGAATTTATTGAACATAATGCTAAATATGTGAGGAATCTTGATATTTAAGATAAGTTTTGGAGGTAATTGATTTGAATTATGAGGATCAAAAGATACTGCCTATAAATATTGAAGAAGAGATGAAAAAATCATTCATAGATTACGCAATGAGTGTTATAGTTCAACGTGCATTGCCTGATGTAAGAGACGGTTTGAAGCCTGTCCACAGAAGGATTCTATATGCAATGAATGACTTGGGAATTACTCCCGACAAACCTCATAGAAAATGCGCAATGACTGTGGGTGAAGTTTTAGGTAAATACCATCCCCATGGTGATTCTTCTGTTTATGATGCAATGGTTCGAATGGCTCAGGATTTTTCTCAAAGATATATGCTTATTGACGGTCATGGAAACTTCGGTTCCGTAGACGGAGACGGTGCTGCGGCTATGCGTTATACGGAAGCCAGGATGTCAAAAATAGCTATGGAACTGCTGAAGGAAATAGATAAGGAAACAGTTGATTTTACGCCAAACTATGATGAAAGCCTTAAAGAACCGACTGTTCTTCCGGCTCGTTTTCCGAATTTGCTGGTAAACGGAAGCAATGGAATAGCTGTTGGTATGGCAACCTCCATACCTCCGCATAATCTTGGAGAAGTTATTGACTGTGTAGTATCAACCATTGAAAATCCCGACATAGAATTGGAAGAGATGCTTAAATATATAAAAGGCCCTGATTTTCCTACCGGCGCAATAATTATGGGCAAGGAAGGAATAAAAAAAGCTTATAGTACCGGGAGAGGAAAGGTTATCGTAAGGGCTAAAGCAGAAATTGAGGAAATGAGCGGAAACAGGCAAAGAATTATTGTCAGTGAGATACCCTACCAGGTCAATAAAGCCATAATGATAGAGAAAATTGCAGATCTCGTTAAAGAAAAGAAAATTGATGGAATCTCAGACTTAAGGGATGAATCCGACAGAAACGGTATGAGGGTTGTTATAGAACTCAAGCGAGATGCAAATGCCAATATAATACTGAATCAGCTTTATAAGCATACCCAAATGCAGGAAACCTTCAGTATAATTATGATTGCCCTTGTTAACGGACAACCAAAGGTTCTGAACCTTAAGAGCGTTATCACTCATTATATAGACCACCAGAAAGACGTTGTAACGAGAAGAACTCAATATAATCTTAAAAAAGCCGAAGCCAGGGCACATATATTGGAAGGCTTGAGAATAGCTCTTGATAATATTGATGAGATAGTAAGCATACTAAGAAACTCCAAAAATGTTGCTGAAGCCAAGGAAAGAATGATGAGCAGATTCGGCCTTTCAGAAATACAGGCGGAAGCAATAGCCGAAATGAAACTTAAGAGCTTAACCGGCTTGGAAAGAGGCAAGATTGAGGAAGAATATCTTTCAATAATAAAGAATATTGAATATTTCAGATCACTTCTTGCTAATGAACAGAAGCTTTTAATGGTTATAAAAGACGAACTTTTGGAAATAAAGAAAAAATTTAATGACAAGAGAAGAACAAAAATTATTTCTGCATCATTAGAGGAATTTGATGAAGAGGATTTCATAGAAGAGCATGAAGTAGCTGTTACAATTACTCATTTCGGATATATAAAAAGACTTCCTGCGGACACCTATAAGAGTCAGAGAAGAGGAGGCCGCGGAATAACAGGACTTCAGACCAGAGAAGACGATTTTGTAGAAAATCTGTTTATAACCTCTACACATAATTATATTTTGTTCTTTACAAACAAAGGAAAAATGTATAAGCTTAAGACCTATGAGATTCCTGAGGCAGGCAGACAGGCCAAAGGAACAGCTTTGGTCAATCTTCTGCAGCTGGATTCAGAAGAAAAAGTAAATGCGGTTATTCATATCAAGGATTTTAATGACGGCAAATATCTTATTTTCATGACAAAGCACGGTACAATAAAAAAGACCGAACTGAAAGAATATGATACTTCAAGAAATACAGGGATTACAGCTATAAACCTCATTGATAACGATGAACTAATCGGGGTCAAACTAACCCGTGGGACAACGGAGTTGATAGCGGCTACAAAAAAAGGACTTGCAATAAGATTTCCGGAAAGCGATGTAAGGCCTATGGGAAGAAGTGCCAGGGGAGTACGTGGAATAAACTTAAATCGCGATGATGTTGTGATAGGAATGGATATTGTAGAGGAAGGAGCCGACCTTCTTGTAATTAGTGAAAAAGGTTACGGCAAACGTACTCCGATAGATGAATACAGAGTTCAGACAAGGGGCGGCAAAGGAATAATAACATCAAGAATAACCCCCAAAACTGGACATGTTGTGGGAATGAAGATCGTGAAAGAGCAAGACGAAATAATGTTAATCAATTTATCGGGCATTATTATAAGAATGAATGTCAACGAAATATCAAAAATGGGAAGAAGCACTCAGGGCGTTAAACTGATGCGGGTTCCTGAGAATGAAAGCGTAGTATCAATAGCAAAAATAAGCAGCAATGAGGAAGAAGAGAAGTAACGGCGATTCTTTAAGGACAGTCATGCATAACCTTAACATCTTGTATAAGGTTATGCATGATTTTTTATTGTGAGGATAAATCCTCCACCTCATTGAAATCTTGTAATAACACGGAAAAAGCAGAAAAATATCAAGATTCGAACTATTAATAAATAATAGTAGGGTAAAAGGTTTATAATATTAAAGGAATGTTATCTGATAAGCATAGAAAAAATTAGTAGTTGACGCTTATCAGGTATGTCCCTTCCGGACAGCGCTGCTGTCTGTCAGTAATGAAGCAAGCTTCATTAAATGGACAAAATAAAGGTATGTTATATGATAAACGCATGGAATTAATTACTTATTGACGTTTATCATATATGTCCCTTCCGGACAGCGCTGCTGTCTGTCAGTAATGAAGCAAGCTTCATTAAATGGACAAAATCAAGGTATGTTATATGATAAACTTATGGAATTAATTACTTATTGACGTTTATCATATATGTCCCTTCCAGACAGCGCTGCTGTCTGTCAGTAATGAAGCAAGCTTCATTAAATGGACAAAATCAAGGTATGTTATATGATAAACTTATGGAATTAATTACTTATTGACGTTTATCA
>JAKJBU010000041.1 GCA_022706825.1 Bacillota bacterium | reverse complement strand
ATGTTGAGCAGGCAGGCTCTTATGTTACGCCGGAGCGTTTAAGGTTTGACTTCACTCACTTCAAGGCGATGACAAAGGAAGAGCTTGACAGGATAGAAAGAGAAGTAAATGAAGCAATTCTGGCAAGCTATGAGGTAATTACAAAGGAAACCTCCATAAATGAGGCGAAAAAGCTTGGAGCTATGGCGCTTTTCGGAGAGAAATACGGTGAAGTGGTAAGAGTTGTCAAAATGGGCGACTATTCCATTGAACTCTGCGGGGGAACACACTTGAAAGCCACAAGCCAGGCGGGCTTCTTCAAAATAATAAGCGAAGGGGGCATAGCTGCCGGAGTCAGAAGGATTGAAGCGGCAACAGGGGAAAAAGCTTATGAATTTATTAAGGAAGAAGAAAAACTGATGAATGAGCTGTGCGGGAAACTCAAGGCCCATCCAAGCGAATGTGTCAAGAAAATGGATACAGTACTCAAGCAGCTTAAGGATACGGAAAAGGAAGTATCTGTGCTGAAATCAAAAATGGCGGCGGAAATGCTGGATGAGCTTGCAGCCGGGGCACAAGAGGAGAAGGGCATAAAATATCTTGTAACAAAGCTTGACAACATGGGCATTGACAGCCTGAGAGAAATGGGAGACAAACTAAGAGATAAGCTGGGAACCTCCTTTGTGATGCTTGCCTCCTTTGACGGAGAAAAGACAATCCTTGTTGCAATGGCATCAAAGGATGCGGTTTCCAAGGGAGTGCACGCAGGAAATATCATAAAGGAAGCGGCAAAGGCTGCAGGAGGAAGCGGCGGCGGAAGGCCGGACATGGCACAGGGGGGAATAAAGGATCTGGATAAAGCCGCAGCAGCTTTGGACGCAGTGCCGGAGATACTGAAAAACATGGTGAAGTAGCAAAATAACAAGAGGCAGGGGGACAGGAGAAACGTCCCCGTGTCCCGAAATGTCCCCATGTCCCCACGTATCATCTGCAAACTAAAAGGGTGGAAAGCTTGCTTTCCACCCTTTATTTATTGACTTCTATCTTTGTGCTTCGTACTGTCTCAGAAGCTTGACAAACAACTCCGGAACCTTTGCCATTTTATCCGGTGTTTCTACGAAGGAAATACGGAATTGTGTGCTCCCCGGGTTGTATTCTCCTTTTTTAATATTATAGAATCCTTTCATTGGAGCTACCAGAAGAGTTGTCTCAACCCCATCCAGGTTGACCGATCCTTCTCCTGCGCAGTACAGTACGAACTCAGTTGCATCAAATCCCGGTTTTACAACATTTCTGACATCGATTACCGAGTAGATGGACGCATCAGGGCTTGAAACTATTAAGCCCGGTTCCTGTTTCTTCAGTCCGTTATACACATTAAATATCAATTCCTTGTAATATTCTCTTATACTCTTGCACCATGCAGCTATTTGCTCCTTGCTTTCATGAGCCAGTGCGCCGAATATATACTGGCCGATTGCATTAGCGCAAAGATTTGCAGTATATTCAGCCACTGAACGGTTATTGAATTCGGGGCTGTCTGTAATCAGGGCACCGATTCTCAGTCCGCAGGCATTCCAAACCTTTGATGCAGTTTCAATGCTCATTCTTCTTCCTTCGATACCGGGTACATCCGCATCGGTAACTCCCCAGATGCTTACAAGCTTGCTGCCTTCCTCATAGAAGAGTTCGCGGTACGCTTCATCGCTTACAAACCACATATTGTACTTTACGCACAATGCCGCAAGCCCTTTAAGGGTTTCATAATCATAGAATTGGCCGGTCGGATTGTCGTAAGGTATAACAAGAAGTGCCCCGGGATTATACTTTTTAATAGTTTCTTCGATTTCGTTCAATTTTGGAAGGCTGAACTTGCCGTTTTCATTTAATGAACGGGTTACAGTAACTATTTTTCGTCCGATTCTCTCGGCAAAAGAAATATAGTTGGTATAGGCCGGGTCAATTACCATAAGAGGTTTTTCATCAGTACCTGCCGGTCCGCAAACCCCCAATAACAGTAATTCCATTGCAGCAGATCCGCCGTCAGTTATCTGAACATACAGCTTGCTTGTGTCGAAGCCTTCGCATTTGAGGATATTCTTAAATGCGTCCTGGCACTCTATAAGGCCGGCAGTTGTTGTATACCTTATGACACCCTTTGCAAAGGGGCTTTCAGGTGCATCAAGCGAAAACATTCTTTTTTGCATTGCAGGATTGGTAGGAAGTGAAACATTACCTATACCTACATTAATTACGGCCTGGGGTTTGACCTTCCGCTCCTCGTATTTCATCTGGGCCAGTCGGACACTTGACGGTGTCCTTGATTCAAAGTGAGCGGATAATACTGGTTTACTCATTTCTTTAAAACACCCTTTCTCATTGATATTATTATAACCATATTATTAACAATTACAGTATTTATTTAACTATATATTATTTTAACATTAATTGATAATATTTTCACTATTTTTTCGAATATTAATTAAAACCGGTTAAAGCCCTCATTGAAATGTTGTTATAAAATCCGGCTTATAGGGGAAAATATTGCATAGCGCAATTTACAAATAAGCAAAAGTATGGTTATGAGGTGACAGGATGAAGGCTGTAATAATGGCCGGGGGAGAAGGTACAAGACTCAGGCCGGTGACCTGCGGAATACCAAAGCCAATGGTGCCGGTTCTTAATAAGCCGGTAATGGAATATACCATAGAGCTGCTTAAAAAGCATAATATAACTGATATTGCCGCAACACTGGCATACTTTCCCGCAGTGATTACCGATTATTTCGGAGACGGCGGAGAATTCGGCGTAAGTTTAAGGTACTATATTGAGCATACCCCCCTGGGAACCGGCGGAAGTGTAAAAAATGCAGAGGATTTCTACGATGATACTTTTATTATCGTCAGCGGCGATGCCCTGACTGACATAGATTTTGAAAAAGCACTGGAATTTCATAAATACAGAAGATCGAAAGCTACGCTGATATTGAAAAAAGTACCCGTGCCCCTGGAATACGGAGTTGTTATTATTGACGAAGAAGGCAGAATAACAAGCTTTATGGAAAAGCCCAGCTGGGGAGAGGTGTTCAGCGACACCATTAATACCGGTATATATATACTTGAGCCTGAAGTGCTTGACTATTACAGTAAGGGTGATAATTTCGACTTCAGCAAGGATTTGTTTCCAAAGCTGTTAAGAGATAATATCCCCATGTACGGATATGTAACCGATGACTATTGGAATGACATCGGTGACCTGAGAGTATACAAGGAAGTAAATTTCGACATTTTGTCAGGAAAGGTCAAGACAACAATCGGATACAGGCAGCATGGGGAGGGAATATGGATAGGTGACGGCTGTGAGATTTCCGACAGCTGTAATCTTATTGCACCGGTGCTTATAGGAGACAACTGCAGAATCAAAGACAGGACAGTAATAGAAGCCTCAATATTAGGCAATGACACGGAAGTACAGGAAGCAACCTCCATAAAGAAAAGCATAATATGGAAGAATTCAAATATAGGAAAGAATGTCCAGTGCAGGGGAGGAGTAATTTGCAGCGGTGCAGCAGTAAAAAGCGGAGTGCATATTTTTGAAAATACCGTTATAGGCAGTAATACTACTTTGGAAACAGGCGCGATAATAAAGCCGGATATCAAGATATGGCCTGAAAAGGTTGTTGAGGAAGATGCCGTAGTGGCCCAAAATCTTGTATGGGGTACGAAAGCATCAAAAACTATATTCGGCCACAGGGATGTCAGCGGGGATGTAAATATAAACCTTACGCCGGAATTTGCTTCGCGGCTTGGTTCCGCTTTCGGCTCAATACTGAAGGATGATTCCGGAATCATTGTCAGCAGCGACGGTTCGAACTCTGCTGAGATAATGAAGGAATCACTGATATCCGGAGTGCTGTCTACAGGTGTAGGAGTAATAAGTATTGAAAACGCAGCAGTGCCTATAATGAGGTTCGCCGTCAGATTCTACAAGGCAGAAGGCGGAGTTCATATATGGAAGGATTATAGTGATAAGAACAAAGTGCATCTTGAATTCTCAGGCAGCAAAGGAATAAGCATAGACAGATCCGTTGAGAGAAAAATCGAGAATAGCTTTATCAGGGAGGATTTCAAAAGGTGCAATGCAGATAGAATCAAGGACATAATAAGTGCGGGTAATTTCACGGATTTCTATATCCAAAGCGGCATAAACATGCTGAAATATACAGACAGAATAAGGAGTTCCGGGATTAAGCTGGTTGCAGCTTCAATATCCTCACAGATAGCCGGTTTAGCTCAAATGTATCTAAAAAATATGGGTTGTTCAGTAGAGAGGGATAGCGTTTGGGACAGGTATAAGATGCCGGCCAAGGATAATATTAGTGCCAGAGCATACTACGAACATATAGCCGAGCTGACTGTCAAGAGCGGGTCATGTATGGGAGTAGTATTCAGTGAGGATGGAGAAAGTTTTGTACTTATTGACCATAAGGGGAGGATACTGGATAAGGATAAGCAGATTGCTTTGACTTCATTAATAATACTTAAGACAGGAATGGACAAAAGGCTTATAATTCCCCATACGGCATCAAGAGTAATAGAGGAAATGGCCAAGTGCTACAGCATAGAGGTAGTGAGAACCAAGAATACCCCTGCGGCAATTATGAGAGAGATGTTTCAGCAAAATACCGGGATGGAGGAATCTTTGTTCCAATATATACTTAACTTTGACGGAATTTGGGGTATAGGAAATCTGGTTGACTTTATGGCAGGCAATAATGTAACACTGTATGACCTGGTAAATGAGCTTCCCCATTTCCATATGGAGAAAAATGAAGTAAAGTGCGACTGGCAGCATAAGGGAAGGGTTATAAGAGAAATCATTGAGGAAAACAAGAACAGAGAGATTGAACTCTTTGAAGGGGTAAGGATAAATAATGAAAACGGATGGGTTCTCATACTTCCTGACAGCGAAAGGCCCGTGTGCAATGTTTATGCGGAAGGAGCATCCGAGGAGTATGCAAGAGAGCTTGCAGCCGAGTTCACCGACAAAATAAAAAAAATAGTCTCTGCTGAAGATAAGTAGAAGAATGCGATATAATAGGTTTGCATAACAAAGCAAGAGCAGTATATGAGACACGGGGGACGTTTCGCGTGTCTAGCTTTCAGTGAGACAGGAGAAACGTCCCCATGTCTCATATACTGATATGCCTTTGGAAAAGTTCTGACGGTGCCAAAAGGCCCTCCATGACCCGAGACACCTAAGCCGGCGTCCATGCCGGCCTCACGAACTTTTTACCAAAGCCATATCAGAGGTCTGTTGCCAAAATACATAAAAGTGTGCCCTGCTATACTATACAAGCTCTTGCTTGGTTATGCATCCTTCAGAATACTGCATTATTAATAAAGAGAATGTAAATACCGACGTGGGGAAGATATCTTCGACGAAACCTTCCACATGACCCCGGAACGGAAAGGCTTCCAGGCAAAATAACCAGACGGACCCGCAGAGATGGGACCCTCGCCAGTAATTTTGCTGGCTTTGGAAGGTGAGGAGAACATACTTCCCCTACAGTCGGAGTACTTTACAAACCTGTATATTTGCGTAATTTTCTTCTGCAGCGTAAATATGAACTGAAGGAATGGTGAGGATTATATTGAATTTGGTAGCTAATTATTTTTATATGGCAGCATTTGTTCTTGCTGCTGTTTTGATATACTTGCTCAGCAGGCTCCTATACTTTATTGACAGAGATGAACCGGAAGTATATGATGCGATACTTAATGCGGAGGAATTGGAAAAACACGCATTGGAATTGGCACGCAAGCATGTTGTGGGTAAGAGGGCAAAACATTACTTCAGTCTTGAGGGCAGGATGAATAAAAACTTCCGGTTCATTACCTCCGTCTACAAGGATCTGAATGAATATGCAAATGAAAGAAGCAGTGTTACTCCGGCTGCAGAATGGCTGCTGGATAATTTTTATATTATTGAGGAACAGGTAAAGGAAATAAGGCAGAACTTATCCAGGAAGTATTATTACCAGCTGCCCAGGCTGAAGTCGGGATTCCTGAAGGGATATCCGAGGGTTTATGCCATAGCCTTGGAATTGGTTTCCCATACTGACGGCAGATTTGACGATAAGCAGCTGGTAGGCTTCGTATCCGCTTATCAGTCCCAATCACTGCTTTCAAACGGGGAACTCTGGGCTATACCGATAATGATCAGAATGGCTCTTATTGAACATGTAAGGCATGTCTGTGAAAGCATTTCATTATCGCAGCAGCAGTGGCATAAAGCTGAAAAGCTTGCTGAACAGATTCTTTCATATAAGGACAGAAAGCCGGAAGAACTGCTTGCCATTGCCAAGGAAAGCATGAGGCAGCTTGAGAATATCAGCCCCTCCTATGGCGAACACTTGCTTAATATGCTTAAAAAGCACGGCATAGAAATAGCCCCCATAATACATTACATTGATGAAAGGCTGTCCGAGCAGCATACCACCTCGGAAAGCATCACCCAGCTGGAACACAAGGAACAGGCTGCCCGCCAGGTTTCAATGGGCAATTCCATTACCAGCCTGAGGTTCATATCCACTTTGGATTGGAAGGTGATTTTTGAAGAACTCAGCCAGGTTGAACAAATTTTGAGGCAGGATCCGGCAGGTATATACCAGAAGATGGACTTTGCTTCAAGGGATAAATATCGCCATGAGTTGGAGATACTTTCCAAAAAGCTTAAGGTATCGGAGATAAAGGTTGCAAGAAAATTAATAGAGTGCTCTGTGGAAGATAACAGGCATATCGGATATTACCTGTTCAGGGAGCAGAAGGAGCAGCTGCTGGACAGAATTGCCCGCAAGGGGATGTTTATCTATTCCCCGGCAGGGGTTTATTTCTTTTCAATTATTACTCTAACGGCGTTCTTAGTGTTTTTGATGCTTAACTACTCATACAGGGAAGGTGCAGCGGGGTTTTGGACACAGCTTGTGATAGCCCTTGCAGTATTAATTCCGGCAAGTGATGTTTCGGTTTCGGCAGTCAATTGGATACTCGTACATATAAAGCCCCCGGCATTTCTGCCAAAGCTTGAGCTTAAGGACGGAATACCGGAAGATGCAGCTGCAATTGTAGTGATGCCTACACTGATAACAAAGGGCAGCAGTGCTGTAAAGCTGCTTCTGAAGCTTGAGGAATACTATCTTGCAAACAGGGAGGGAAACCTTTATTTTGCCTTGCTTGGAGATTATAAGGACAGTGACGGGGAAAAAGCCGAAGGGGATCAGGAGATTATTCTGGCAGCAAGCGAGAAGGTAAGGGAGTTAAATAGAAAATACGGAAGCGGTTATGACAAGTTCTTTTTTTTCCATAGAAGAAGGGTTTTCTGCAAAACCCAAAACAGATGGATGGGCTGGGAACGCAAGAGAGGCGCCCTTTATGAATTTAATGAACTGCTGCTGGAAGGCAAAAGAGCATCCTTCGAGCATATTGAGGGAAATATCAGTGTCCTTAAAGATGTAAAGTATGTTATAACCATTGATTCAGACACGAAACTCAGTATTGAAACAGCAAAAAAGCTTATTGGCACAATTACTCATCCTCTTAACAAAGCAGTTGTGGATGAGAGCAAATGTGTCGTAAAAGAAGGCTATGGATTGCTGCAGCCCCGCATCAGTGTTGACATAGTAAGTGCAAATACCTCCAGGTTTGCAAGAGTCTTTGCGGGACAGGGAGGTATAGACATTTATACAAATGCCGTCTCTGATATATATCAGGATTACTTTGGAGAAGGTATATTTACAGGTAAAGGGATATATGAGCTTGCAGTTTTTCAGGGGATTTTAAGAAATATGATACCAGAGAACACAGTATTAAGCCATGACCTTATTGAAGGAGCCCATGTCAGGACAGGACTGGTCACGGATATCGAGCTTATTGACGGATACCCTTCCAAATATAATGCCAGCTCAATGCGCCTTCACAGATGGGTAAGGGGTGATTGGCAGCTGCTGCAGTGGCTTTTTTCAAAGGTGCGCAATGCAAAGGGAGAGTTCATCAGGAATCCGCTTTCGCCTATAAACAGGTGGAAAATACTGGACAACATGAGAAGAAGCCTTGTCCCGCCCTGTTTAGTTCTGCTTTTTTTTCTTTCCCTGTGGTTAATGCCCGGAAGTGCCCTGGTATGGTTGCTGCTCACGTTAATAGCCGCAGTTTTCCCGCTTTTTGTAAGCTTTGCTGAAGTGGTAATGACCAAATATGGCAGGAGGATGAATGAAGGGTCAGCCCGGGGAGAATTGGGAACTCTGAAAAGGCCATTCCTGCAGTCGCTGCTTACACTGGCATTTCTTCCCCATCAAGCACAGCTTATGCTGGACGCAATAGTCAGAACCTTGGTAAGGGTTCTGATAACAAGAAAAAACCTGCTTGAATGGGTCACGGCGGCAGATATGGAGCTTGCGCTGAAAAATGATATGGCAAGCTATTGGAAGCGTATGTGGTTATGTCCCGCAGCCGGGGCAGTTTTATTGCTGCTGAGTATGTTCAAAGTTCCGGAAGCAATCATCGCGGTGCTTCCCGTTGTTTTGCTGTGGATTGCCGCACCGGCAACAGCTTATTGGGTTAGTGAGCCTCAAGCTGAGAAAAAAAATGAACTGAGCAAAACAGAGATTGCGGAATTAAGGTTATTGGCCCGGAAAACCTGGAGTTTTTTTGAGGATTTTGTAAGTGCATTGGATAATTACCTTCCTCCCGACAACTACCAGGAAGACCCTCCGAACGGAGTAGCTCACAGGACATCACCGACCAATATAGGTTTACTTCTTGCCTCAATAATATCCGCAAGGGACCTGGGTTACATAAGTACATGGGAAATGCTCGAAAGGCTTGACAATACAATTACTACAATAGAGAAGCTCAAGAAATGGAGAGGGCACCTGTATAACTGGTATGATACCGTTACCTTGGAGGTCCTGAGGCCAAATTATATTTCAACAGTGGACAGCGGCAATTTTATCGGATACCTGATGACCTTGAGGCAAGGGCTTCTGGAGTATAAGAACAAACCCTCAATTGATTCGGGAATGGTTCTGGGGCTTAAGGACACCTCGGAGCTTGTAAAGCTGGAGGATGAACAATTGAGCCTGCCTGATGAAATTTTTGACAAGGCTTTGGAAGGGGATATGCTTGAGCAGCAGGGTTTTATTGAGCTGCTGACAAAAATTATCGGGAAAAGTGATTTGAAGAGATTCAACTGGGGCATCAAGCTCCATAAGTCCGCAATCACTTTTCTCAAGGAAATAAACAGCGGAATTGCGCAGGAAAACAATGAGGAGCTGATGTTCAAATCGGAAGGGCTGATTGAAAGGATTGACAAACTTATTGAAGAAACATCCTTCCTTCCTCTCTTTGATAATAAAAGAAAATTGTTTTCAATAGGCTATAATGAGGAGGAGGAACAGCTTACAAAGTCCTATTACGACCTTCTTGCATCGGAAGCAAGACAGGCAAGCCTGATTTCCATAGCCAGGGGTGAGGTCAAGAAGGAGCATTGGTTCATGCTCAACAGGACACTGACTGAAGTTGACGGCTTCAAGGGCCTGCTTTCATGGACAGGTACAATGTTTGAGTATCTTATGCCGCTTCTTATTATGAAGGACTATTCGGACACACTGCTCCATGAGACATATGACTTCGTAATAAGGTGCCAAAAGGATTACGGAAATAAGAGGAAAGTACCCTGGGGGGTTTCGGAGTCCGGCTACTACAGCTTTGACTTCAGGCTGAGTTACCAGTATAAGGCCTTCGGAATACCGAGCCTGGGGCTTAAGAGGGGACTGATTAATGATACGGTAATAGCGCCCTATGCTACGGTTCTGGCTTTGATGGTGAATCCGAAAGAGTCATTCAAAAATATCTTGATGCTGAAGGAGGAAGGGCTGGATAGTCCTTATGGCTTTTATGAAGCCATAGATTATACTCCCGAAAGATTAAAAAGGGGAAAGAGAAGCAGTATAGTCAGAAGCTTTATGGCTCATCATCAGGGTATGAGCTTCATGGCGCTGAATAATGTTATCAATAATTATATCCTGCAGGAAAGATTCCACAGGGAACCCGTCATAAAAGCGGCGGAAATACTCATGCAGGAGAAGATACCCTCAAAGGTGATTTTTGCAAAGGACTACAAGGAAAAAATCGAACCCTTTGAAGTAGTTGTGAAAGAAGACGTAGAATATACCAGAGTTCTCGGACTGAACAACAACATACTTCCGGAAGTGCACATGCTGTCAAATGGGGATTATTCCGTAATGGTAACGGACAACGGTTCGGGGTTCAGCAAATACAGGGATTTGGCAGTGACCAGGTGGAGAGAGGACAGTGTTTTGAATTATTCCGGCATGTTCTTCTACTTACAGGATATCGACTCCGGCTCGGTTTGGTCAAATTCCCTGGTTCCTTGCAGTATACTGCCCAACAAGTACAAGGTAGTATTTTCTCAGGACAAGATATGCATTTCCAGGACTGACGACGATATTGACACTAACACTGAGATAATTGTGTCACCGGAGGATGATGCGGAAGTCAGAAGGCTTACCCTTACAAATCACAGCCAGCAGGTAAGAACTTTGGAAGTAACAAGCTACCTGGAAGTTTCAATTGCTCATCAGTCTGCCGACTTGGCACATCCTGCCTTTAACAACCTGTTTATCAATACTGAGTATTTGCACAAATACAACACACTGCTGTCAGTAAGAAGGCCCAGGGAGGAAAAGGGAATCCGCATGTGGGCATTTCATGAGCTGACAGTTCAGGAGGAAGTTCTCGGAGGAATACAATACGAAACCGACAGGGCAAAATTCATAGGAAGAGGCAATATGCTGGATAAACCTGCGGCAGTCGGAGGGAGCCATCCTCTTTCCAATACCGTAGGGCCGGTACTGGATCCCATAATGAGTCTGAGATGCAGGTTAAGGCTGCAGCCGGGGCAGGCTGTTAAACTGAATTACATAACGGGTGTATCCGACAGCAAAGAAAAAATAATGCTGATGGCAGAAAAATATCATGACTGTTCGTCCATTGACAGGGCTTTTGAGCTGGCATGGACCAGAAGCCAGGTGGAAATGCGGTATCTGGGCCTCAAGAAAGAGGAAATAGAAGTCTTCAGGAATATGATGTCCCAGATATTGTATTTGAACCCCCTTAGAAGGAAGCTGGAAAGTTCCATAAAGGGAAACAGAAAAGGCCAGCCGGGGCTTTGGTCATATGGTATTTCAGGAGATTTTCCGATAGTGGCGGTATTTATCAGCAGGGCAGAAGAACTGGATCTTGTAAAAGAGCTTATAAAGGCGCATGAGTACTGGAGATTGAAGGGCTTGTTTGTTGATATCGTTATTATCAATGAAGAGGAGAGCAGCTATTCGAGGCCTCTGTACAATATGCTCCAGGATATTATTTCGGTAAGCCATGCAAGAGATATGAGGGATAAGGCAGGAGGAGTGACAATAAAGCAGGGGTACTCCATGCCGGAAGAGGATAAGCAGCTTATTGCGGCAGCGGCAAGGATAGTATTGAAGGGTAAATACGGACTCCTTTCGGTACAGACAAAAGTGAGAAACGGCAAAAACGCGTTTGAGTACAAGATATGGAAGAGCAAAGGGAAAAAGCATAACAAGTACGATATGAAAAAGCTTGAACTTAAGAACTTCAATGGTTTCGGAGGGTTTGACAAAGAGGGCAGGGAATATGTAATCAGGCTTACCGAAGGCATGAATACCCCCGTACCATGGTGCAATATAATATCCAATCAAAAATTCGGTTTCCTGATTACCGAATCCGGTGCCTCCACAACCTGGGCGGAAAACAGCAGAGAGAACAGGCTGACCACCTGGTCCAATGATCCTGTCATTGATCCCTCGGGAGAGATAATATATATGAGGGATGAAGAAACAGGTGAAATATGGTCGGTTACCCCTCATCCCATAAGGACGAAAACTCCTTATATTGTAAGGCACGGCTTCGGCTATTCGGTTTTCGAGCACAACTGGAACGGAATCGAGCATGAACTGACTGAATTTGTTCCGGTCTCCGACACTGTAAAGCTGTGCATATTGAAGCTCAGGAACGGCTCTAATACAAAAATGAAGCTGTCGGCTATATATTATGCAAGAACTGTATTGGGTGTATATGAACAAGGTACGGTTCAGCACGTTTACACCGAATTGCACAGCAACGGCGCCATTCTTGCCAGAAACAACTATAATACCGATTTCCCGGGAAGGATAGTATTTCTGGATACTAATGCAAAGGAAAGGTATTACACGGGAGACAGAAGGGAGTTTTTGGGCAATATAGGAGGGCTTAAGCATCCGGAAGCGCTGCGGAAGGATAAGCTTTCAAATACACTTGGGGCAGGCTTTGACCCCTGTATGTGCCTTCAAACGGTTATAGAGCTGAAGCCCCGGGAACAGACAGAAGTGGTATTCATGCTGGGCCAGGGGGAAAGCCTTGAAGCTGTGAGCGCATACAGTGAAAGGTACAGAAATGTGAAGAGGGTATATAAGGCTTTGGATGAGGCAAAAGCTTTCTGGGAAGATATTTTAAGAAAAGTGACGGTTTTGACTCCCGATGAAAATATGAATATACTGCTGAACGGATGGCTGCTTTATCAGACATTAAGCTGCAGAATATGGGCGAGAACGGCATTCTATCAGTCGGGAGGAGCTTTTGGCTTCAGAGACCAGCTTCAGGATGCAATGGCAGTAATTGATGTACTGCCTGATATTGCAAGAAAGCAGATTCTGCTGCACGCTTCCCATCAGTTTATTGAAGGGGATGTGCAGCATTGGTGGCATCCCGGCTCCAATAAAGGTATACGGACAAGATTCTCGGATGATCTTTTATGGCTTCCCTATGTAACAGTAAATTATATTAAAAGGACAGGAGATGTGCAAATACTTGAGGAAAGGGTTGAATTCCTTGAGGATGAACCGCTGAGGGAAGGAGAGGATGAAAGATACAAGATACCTTGTGTATCAGAT
>JAKJBU010000040.1:4425-13508 GCA_022706825.1 Bacillota bacterium | reverse complement strand
AAGAAGGAATATGTTGAATTTGAAGCCCCCATTCCGGAATACTTTGAGAAAGTATTAAGGCTTTTGAGGAATGGAAGAATATAGACAAATTATATATGCTATGGTAAAATCTATTAAAAAGCAACCTTTAAACTTGTCCGGTGAGGCATGGAAGGATTCAAAAATATAACTGCAATCTGCCTCACGGCAGATTTTTTGCTATGAAACAGCATGGAGGAATCATTATGAGGATAAAGACTGAGATAATGGATGAGAAAGCATTGGACAGGGCGCTTACCAGAATATCTCACGAAATAATAGAAAGAAACAAGGGAGTGGAAGGCCTGGTTCTGCTCGGTATTAAGACAAGGGGAGTCTCCCTTGCCAAAAGGCTCTGTGAGAAAATCCGAAACATTGAAGGCAATGTGCTTCCTGTCGGAACTCTTGATATTACCAGGCACAGGGACGATATCAAGGATATGAAGGATATACCCCGGGAAAATCTGACTGATATCTCCTTTGATATCAACGGAATGAAAGTAGTGCTTGTTGATGATGTTTTGTATACGGGAAGGACTGTACGAGCGGCAATGGATGCCATCGTGGAAATTGGAAGGCCCTTGAGCATTCAGCTGGCTGTACTTGTAGACCGGGGACACAGGGAGCTTCCGATAAGAGCCGATTATGTGGGGAAGAATGTTCCTACTTCGAGAAGTGAGATGATTATTGTAAATGTCGGAGAAGTGGATGGCAAGGATGCAGTTCTTTTGGGAGAACAAGAGTAATATACCTTTATTGCTCTTTTTTCTTATTTTATGAAAGAGAGGTAATTGCATGAGATTGCTTATAAAGCAATGCAGCATAATAGATCCGGGAAATACTTATGAAGGGATTAATGATATTTATATTGAAGATGGATTAATTAAGCTGATAGAACCTTCAATCGGGCTTGCTGCCGATAAAGTGATAGATGCGGAGGGGCTTTTTCTGCTTCCGGGATTCATCGATATGCATGCGCATCTGAGGGAGCCCGGCTTTGAATACAAGGAAACCGTATATTCGGGGACAAGAGCCGCTGCAAGGGGAGGATACACCTCAATCTGCTGCATGCCTAACACCAGGCCGGTAATTGATGATGAAGCCTCTTTATCCATGCTCCAAAAAATCATAAAAAAGGATGCGGCAGTCAAGGTATACCCCATAGCTGCCATATCCAAAGGCCAGAAAAGCACTGAGCTTGTTGAAATGAACAAGCTCTCAGAAATGGGTGCTGTCGCTTTTTCCGATGACGGAAGGCCGGTGGCCACGGCAGCATTTATGATGAAGGCACTGTTGAGCGCCAAGGAAAAAGGTTTTATGATAATTGACCACTGCGAAGAACTGAGCCTGGCCGAGGGCGGCGCAATAAACAAGGGAAGGAAGTCGGAGCAGATGGGCATACGGGGGATACATCCCCTTTCTGAGGAGCTTAATATAATGCGGGATATTATGATTGCCGGAAATACGGACTCGCATATACACATAGCCCATGTAAGCACTGCCGGATCTGCGGAAACAATAAGGGAGGCAAAAAAAAGAGGGGTCAAGGTCACATGTGAAGTGACGCCCCACCATATCGGACTGACGGAGGATATTATCACACCGGGTTTTACCGACTGCAAGGTGAATCCGCCTCTTAGGACTGCCGGAGATGTTGAGGCACTGAAGGAAGCATTGAAAGACGGCACAATTGACGTGATAGCCACCGACCATGCACCTCACCATAAGGATGAGAAAAGCGAAGATTTCTACAGCTCTGCTTTTGGAATATCAGGCCTGGAGACCGCATTTTCCGTCTGTTATACCGAACTGGTAGAGCCCGGGATACTTACATTGAAAGAATTAAGTGAAAGAATGAGCAAAAATCCGGCAGAATTATTAAAGCTGGATACAGGAATAATCAGAACAGGCATTGCTGCTGATTTGGTACTGGTTGATACCGCAAGGGAAATTACGGTTAATCGGAATGATTTCTTGTCAAAAGGTAAAAACACTCCCATTCACGGGAAGACATATAAGGGAGATATTGTATATACAATAGTTGACGGTAATGTAGCCTATGAAAATAAAAATCGGCTTTAGGAGGGATTTGATTGTTTACAGACAGACTCATAGAGAAAGTTATAAAATGCAGGAATCATACTGTTGTGGGCCTGGATCCAAGGCTTCAGTATCTGCCTGATAATTTAATCGATGAAGCCGTGGAAGCAGTTGCGGAAGGCAGCAGAGCTTCCGTTATCGCCGAAGCGTTTTTCAGGTTTAATAAAGAGATAATAGACAATGTATATGACATTGTTCCCGCTGTGAAGCCCCAGATAGCCTTTTATGAGCAGTACGGCACCGCAGGTTTCGAATGTTATTTGAAAACCTGCAGATACGCAAAATCAAAGGGTTTATTGGTTATCGGCGATGTGAAAAGAGGCGACATAGGTTCTACGGCAGAGGCTTACTCTGATTTTTATCTTGGAAATAATAAAGCTTCGGCGGAAACCGATTGCATAACCATAAACCCGTATTTAGGCACCGACTCAATGATTCCTTTTGTAAATAACTGCGAAAAGAACGGCAAAGGGATTTTTGTGCTGGTGAAGACCTCCAACAAGTCATCCAAGGATATACAGGACCTGGAGTCGGGTGGGAAGAAGGTTTATGAGCATGTGGCGGAACTGGTAGTAAGACTTGGCGAAGGGCTGACAGGCAAATACGGCTATAGCTCGGTTGGAGCGGTTGTAGGGGCCACCTTCAGGAGCGAAGGGCAAAGGCTCAGAGAACTGATGAAAGGGGTATATTTCCTGGTTCCGGGCTATGGAGCCCAGGGCGGTACTGCAGAGGACGCTGCCGTATGCTTTAATGATGATGGGCTTGGTGCTGTTATCAACTCCTCAAGAGGCATAATTGCAGCCTATAAGAGTGAAGCATACAGGGAAAGGTTCAGTGAAAAGGAGTTCGGACTTGCGGCAAGGGAAGCCGCAATAGCAATGAGGCATGACATAAACAATGAGCTTGCCGGGACAGGTAAAATAGCGTGGTAGGAGATGAAGCGTATATGCAGTGCATATGTAAAATTGTTGAGAACAGGGAACTATGCAAAGATGTATTCGAAATGAAGATAGAGTGCCCGGAAATGGTACGGGAAGCCCAACCGGGGCAATTCCTGCATTTAAAGGTTAACAAGTCAATTGATCCGCTTTTAAGGCGGCCTATAAGCATAAGCAGGATTTACAGGGATACAGGTGTCATTTCAATTGTTTACCAGTGCGTAGGCAAAGGGACAAAAGAAATGACCGCTCTTAAGAAGGGTGAATACATAGATGTCCTGGGGCCTTTGGGCAGCGGCTTTACTTTGTCTGACGAGGGAAAATGTGCCGTAGTAGGCGGAGGAATCGGTATAGCACCGTTATTGGAGCTTGCTTGCAGCCTTAAGGATTGTGATGCCTATTTGGGCTTCCGGTGCAATACCTATAAGCTGGATGAATTCTCTTCAGCCTGTAAAGAGCTTTATATTGCAACAGAAGACGGAAGTACGGGAAGCAAGGGCTATGTTACCGATATTATAAAGGATATAACGAAATACAACGTTATATATGCCTGCGGCCCTAAAGGGATGCTGAAAAGAGTCAAGGAGCTGTGTGAGGACACCGGTGTGAAATGCTTTGTATCCGTCGAGGAAAGAATGGGCTGCGGCATAGGAGCGTGCTTGGTGTGTGCCTGCAGGATAAAAGAAGGGGATACATGGCATTATAAAAAGGCCTGCACAGACGGCCCGGTATTTGCGGCTGAGGAGGTGGATTTTGATGACTAGAATGAGCGTAAATATAGGGGGTATAAAGCTAAAAAACCCTGTGCTCACATCTTCGGGAACTTTCGGCTTCGGAAGGGAATACTCCGGGTTCTACGATCTTTCAAAGCTTGGAGGAATTGTAGTAAAAGGCCTGACACTGGAACCCAGAGAAGGCAACAAACCTCCGAGAATTGCGGAGACACCGGCAGGTATGCTGAACAGTGTCGGGCTGCAGAATCCCGGAGTGGAGTACTTCATTGAGAAAGAGCTTCCGTTCCTTCGGGGATATGATGTGGCAGTCATAGCGAATATTGCAGGCAATACCGTTGAGGAATACTGCATGATGGCCCGAAGGCTGGGAAGCCTGGTTGACGGAATAGAACTGAACATATCCTGCCCAAATGTGAAGGAAGGCGGGGCTGCATTTGGAATAAGTTCAGAATCGGTGTATAATATAACAAGAAGGGTAAAGGAACAATGCAAGGTACCTCTTATAGTAAAGCTGTCACCGAATGTAACCGACATAAAGGAAATCGCCGAGTCAGCCAAAGAGGGGGGAGCGGATGCATTATCCCTCATTAATACTCTTCGCGGAATGGCAATAGATATCAATTCAAGAAGGCCTGTGCTGGCAAACAATGTAGGAGGGCTGTCAGGCCCTGCAGTGAAGCCCGTAGCTGTAGGAATGGTATGGCAGGCAGCCCAAGCAGTTGATATACCGATAATAGGGATGGGAGGTATAAGCTGCTGGGAGGATGCAATTGAGTTCATGCTTGCAGGTGCAGACGCCGTGTCAGTAGGAACAGCAAACTTCATAAATCCATATGCCCCCTTGGAAATTTTGGAAGGTATTGAAAAATACCTCATAAAAAACCAATTCAGCAATATAAATGAATTGAAAGGAAACTTAAAAATATACGGAGGAGATAACAAGTGCTTACAAAAAAAAGAGTAAATGGAATTCTAGAAAAGACAGGAGTACTTCTGACGGGACATTTCCAGCTGACCTCAGGCAAGCACAGCAATAAATATTTACAGTGCGCAAAGGTTTTCCAGCACCCCGACATCAGTGCCGAGATATCAAAGGATCTGGCTGAGAAATACGACGGCTATGATATAGATATAGTAATAGGCCCTGCTGTTGGAGGGATAATACTTGCATACGAGGTTGCAAGGCAGCTGGAGGTAAGGGCACTTTTTGCGGAGAGAGAGAACGGTATCATGACTTTGAGAAGAGGCTTTGAAATACAGCGTGGCTCAAAGGTGCTGGTGGTTGAGGATGTAATCACTACGGGAGGCTCAGTTAAAGAAGTGATTGATGTTGTGCGCTCTGCAGGGGGAGAAGTGGTCGGAGTTGCCGCGGTAGTCGACAGAAGCGGCGGCAAGGCCATATTCGATGTACCTTTTAAAAGTGCAATAAAAATCGATATAGAGGTCTTCGAGCCGGGAGATTGCCCCATGTGCAAGTCAGGTTCCAAAGCAGTAAAACCGGGCAGCAGGAATATATAATATATATTATATGATTTGAAATGTTAAATTAATAACACATAATGTATAAAAAGCCTTAAATTTCAATAGATAAAAGTATCAATAATGTCAAATTCTTTCAACTGGTTAAAAATAATACATAATGATTGTTGAATTTTTTGAAAAATCAATGTATTATATTATTAATATAACATAAAGGAGGTTTAATTAATGACTGAAAAAAGAGAAAATTGGGGATCACGGTTTGGGTTTCTTATGGCAGCTGCAGGTTCAGCTGTAGGACTCGGTAACATCTGGAGATTCCCGTACCTGACCGGGATGAACGGCGGTGCAGCTTTTATTTTTATTTATTTAGGTTGTGTAGCACTTATCGGACTTTCTATTATGACCGCCGAGTTTGCCGTAGGTAGAAGAAGTGGCCTTGCAGCAGTCGGCGCATACAAGAAAGTCAGTGACAAATGGACCTTCGCCGGAGCATTGGGAGTTCTCAGCGGATTCTTCATTATGGGGTTTTATCCGGTAGTTGGCGGATGGGCGATGGCTTATATCGCAAAATCCTTTACAGGATTGTTGGCTGCTCCCGAAGCAATAGGAGATGCATTTGGCGCCTTTATAAGTGCACCTGTTGAGCCGCTCGTATGGATGGTAATCTACCTGGTAATTAATGTATTGATTGTTGCAAAAGGAATTCAAAGCGGTATTGAAGCAGCCGGCAAAGTTATGATGCCTATGCTGTATGTTCTTCTTGCAGCAATAATTTTCAGAACTGCCAGCCTTCCGGGTGCGAGCGAAGGATTTAAGTTCCTGTTTACACCTGACTTTTCAAAGGTAACGGGTCAGACCTTCCTGGCAGCATTAGGGCAGGCATTCTTCTCACTAAGCCTTGGCATGGGCTGCATGATTACATACGGAAGCTATCTGAATAAAGAAGAAAAGCTGCCGCAGAATGCTTTGATTGTAACCACTATGGATACAAGCGTTGCTCTTCTGGCTGCTATTGCAATATTCCCTGCACTCGCTTCATTTGGCGTAGAACCGACAGCAGGCCCCGGCCTTGTTTTCGTTGTAGTACCGCAGATATTTGCTCAGATGGGCGGCATAGGACCGATATTCTCAGCATTATTCTTCCTGCTTCTGTTTATAGCTGCTCTTACTTCATCGGTATCCCTGCTGGAAGTTGTTGTTGCATATCTGATTGACCAGCATAGAATGGAAAGGAAGAAAGCTGTTTACCTTACTTCTGCAATCATGGCTGTAATGTGCGTTCTTTCTTCACTGTCAATGGGAGTCATGTCAGGAGTTCAGATTTTCGGAGTCGGTTTCTTTGACTTCTTCGATATACTTACTGACAAGATATTCCTGGCAATCGGCGGAGGCCTCCTTGCAATCTGTGTAGGCTTCTTCATGAAGAAGGAAGACCTTAAGGATGAGCTTACAAATGGCGGAACATTAGAATTTGGATTATTCGAATTGTGGTACAACGTAACAAAATATGTAATACCAGTTGTTATAGCTTGGATTGCATTTGCAGGTATTACCGCAATAGCACAAAAAGGCTTGATGATATTTGGTGTATTAGTTATCGTAGTGCTTGCGATTTTCTCCAAGAAGCTTTAAATCTTAGTAATAATTATATAAAAATAGAGCTGTTGCATATGCAGCAGCTCTATTTTTTCATACTGTTTACCTTGGTTTCATCAGGTGTTATATACATCGTAAAGTAGTTATCATAGATTACCATTCCGGGTTTGGCGCCGCCGGGTTTCTTTACATTCTTTCTTCTGGTATAATCCACAGGCACCTTGGAGGACATCCTGCCTTTGCTGAAAAATGCCGCTAAATTCGCTGCTTCCTCAAGAGTGTTGTCGTCCACATCTCTTCCTTCAGTCTTTATCAGGACATGAGAACCGGGAATATCTTTTGTATGAAGCCATATATCTTGGCTTGAAGCAAATTTGAGTGTTAGATAGTCGTTCTGCATATTATTCTTTCCGACAAATATTTCAAAACCTGAAGAGGAAACAAAACGCATAGGTAACGAGGTTTTTTTCGTCTGCTTGCCCTTTGCTGCCCTTCTTCTTAAATAGCCTTGTTCCGCCAGTTCTGTCCTGATTTCTTCCAGTTCCAGCTCTTCTGTGCATTTGCATAGGTTGTCAAGCTGGGTTTCAAGATACATTATCTCCTGTCTGTTTTCTTCAAGCTGGTCGTTTATCTTGATTATCGCATTTTTAGACTTGTTGTATTGCTTGTAATATTTCTGGGCGTTTTCTGAGGGGGAAAGGCGGATATCCATAGGAATATCAACATATTCGCCCTCTGAGGAGTAATAGTTCTGAAGCCTTGCCCTTTCCTCGCCTCTTTGAAGATAATATATGTTTGACATGATGAGATCGCCGTATATCTTGAATTTTTCCGAATCGGCGGCTTCCTGAAGATCTCCGTTCAGCCTTTCAAGCTTCTTGCAGCAGCGTTCCAGTCTGTTGGAAATAATTCTATATATATCTCCTGATTTTTGCTTAATTCTGTCCTTTTGATCCTTCTCATGATAGAATCTTTCAACTGCCTCACTCATTCCTTGGAATTCCTGCTTCTCTAAGTCTCTGTATATTTCAAGGTCAAAGCAGGAAAAATCCGCAGCCTTGCCGTCCTTGTACACTATATTCGGTTTAAAGGCCGCTTTGTTTACTTTCTTTCGGAACATTGAAAATGAGAGAAAAAGCTCTTCAATCATTTCATCGCCGCATTGCTTCAGGTCTGTATCACTGTCAACATTTGCCCTTGTGCATATATCCCTTGCAAGCACGGAGCTGATGCCATTAAATCTGCTGGTCACGTACTTTTCAGCCTTTATACTGCCCGGAGTATTTTTAATACCTTCAATGAAGCTTTCCTTTGTGGCTTTATTGGGATCAGATTTGCCAGCCGAAGGAGGGTATTCGTAGTATCCTCCCGGCAGTATTTCTCTGACGCTGCTTATTTCAAAGCTTATCCTTTTAATACTGTCTATTATTTTGCCGGTGGTCTTGTCAATAAATATGATGTTGCTGTGACGCCCCATTATTTCTGAGATAAGGGTTTTGTGTGTGCTGTACCCTAATTCGTCTGCAGAGTCTATATCTATTTCAATAATTCTTTCAAATTCAGGCTGCCTGATTGATACAATACGCCCCCCTGTAAGATGCTTTCTCAGCAGCATGCAAAAGGAAGGCGGAGATGCAGGATTGGATTTGTTCTCTTCGGTAAGATGTACTCTAGGATAGGCGGAGCTTGCGCTTAACAAAAGCTTGAAGCTGTCACCATAACCCCTTATATTAATTATTAACTCGTCCTTTTCAGGCTGATATACTTTTTCTATTTTTCCATTCAGCAGCTTTTCCTGCAGCTCATGTACAATTGAACTGACCACCGAACCGTCGAAAGGCATAAGAACACCTCCTGTTCACTCCATTGGGTTCATCTAAATATTATATCACTTGAGCCGTTTATTTACTATTAACAAAAAATATGTTTGCGCAAAAGAGGAAGAATGCGGGGACAGGGGAAACGTCCCCGTGTCTCATAAGTGCAGTTGATGATAATTAACGAATTTATCAGAAAATAGGAGCAATATCAAGGAAATCAAAAAAAAACAAAAATTTTTAGCTTAATATATGTTTACAAACAAGTTTATATGTTATAATAATTCCAAAATGCAACTAAAATATATAAAATGTCCGGATATACAACAGCGAAACGGAAGGATGATGAGTTTGATAAAGAGCATGACGGGCTTTGGAAGGGGAGAATTCACACAGAG
>JAKJBU010000040.1:0-4327 GCA_022706825.1 Bacillota bacterium | reverse complement strand
GTACCAGCACTTTTTCCGTTGATGTAAGGTCGGTAAATCACAGATACTGTGATGTGTCTGTAAGAATGCCAAGAGCGATGTCCGCATTGGAGGAGAAGGTAAGAGAATTCGTCAGCGAAAGGATAAGCAGGGGAAAGGTGGATGTGTACATAAACTATAGTACTTTCGGGCAGAATGCACGGGTAAAGCTTGACACCAACCTTGCAAAGGCATATGTGGATTCACTTAATACTCTGAAAGAGATATTTGAAATAAATGATGATATTAATTTATCGCTGCTTTCAAGATTCCCCGATATTATGTCTTTGGAGACTGTTGAGCAGGATATGGAAGAACTCTGGCTGATTCTCAAAGACGCATTGGAAATGGCATTCAATGCATTGGTGGAAATGAGAAAGCGGGAGGGCGAAAGGCTCAAGAATGACCTCCTGGAAAAAGTCGCAGTTATAAAGGATTATGTAGAATGCATAAAGGAAAAATCATCTGGTATAGTTGATGAATATAAGAATAAGCTATATGATAGAATACAGGAACTGATAAAAGATATTCCCATAGACGAAAACAGGCTCCTGACCGAAGTTGCTGTTTTCGCAGACAAAGCAAGTATTGATGAAGAGTTAGTCAGGCTTGAAAGTCATATGGATCAGTTTAAGAAAGCACTTAACTTCAACGGGCCTGTCGGCAAGAAGCTGGATTTCATAATACAGGAGATGAACAGAGAAGTTAATACCATTGGTTCAAAAATTACCGATTTGGAAATATTGAATAATGTGATAAGCATAAAGACAGAAATTGAAAAAATAAGAGAGCAAGTACAAAATATTGAATAACGGAGGGTTAAAATGGGTATCAAGCTTATAAACATAGGTTTCGGCAATATTGTATCGGCAAACAGATTAGTTGCAATAGTAAGTCCTGAATCAGCTCCAATCAAGAGGATAATACAGGAGGCAAGGGACAGAGGCATGCTTATTGATGCTACATACGGCAGAAGGACAAGAGCTGTAATAATAACCGACAGTGACCATATAATTCTTTCTGCAGTGCAGCCTGAAACTGTTGCACACAGGCTTGTGGACCGCGAAGCAGAAGACAATGAAGAGGTTATGGCCGAGGAATAAAGAAGGGTAGGATAAATATGGGGAATAGGGGTCTGCTTATTGTTATTGCAGGGCCTTCAGGCGTGGGAAAAGGTACCATATGCAGAGAATTGCTTCGAAATTACGGCGAAAACCTTGAACTTTCTATTTCAGTTACAACCAGAAAGCCCAGAGATGGAGAAGCTGAAGGGGTTCATTACTTTTTCAGGGACATGGAAGAGTTTTTCAGAATGGTTGAGAATGGAGAACTCATAGAATTTGCAAAAGTACATGATAATTATTATGGGACTCCCAAGAGATATGTCATGGAAAAGCTTGAGGAAGGAAAGAATGTAATACTGGAAATAGATGTGCAGGGTGCCATGAATGTCAAAAAGATTTTTAATGAAGCTGTTCTTATTTTTGTAATTCCGCCTACCTTTGCAGATTTGAAGAAAAGAATAGAAGGACGTGGGACAGAGACAAAAAAAGATATTTGTAAAAGGCTGAAAAACGCTTATGATGAAATAAGCCATGCCGTTAATTATGATTATATTATAGTAAATGATGATATAAAGGATGCAGCAGAAAAGATAAACTGCATTCTTATTGCAGAAAAAAGCAGATTGTCAAGATGTAATATAGATTTTGAGAAATTCAGGGAGGAATAAGATGATATATCCTACTTTAATGTCATTGTTGGAAAAGGTTGATAGTAAATATACACTTGTGGTTGCTGTTGCAAAAAGAGCCAGACAATTGGTGGATGGCCAGCCAAAGCTTACAAATGTAAATTCAAATAAGCCGGTAACAATAGCAATAAATGAATTATATGAAGAAAAGATTACCTATGAGAGAACCAGGCCGGTAAAAATATCGGGGGATCAAAATGCTTAGTGGAAAGAAAATAGTTCTTGGTGTATCGGGCGGAATAGCAGCATATAAGGCCTGTGACATAGTAAGCAGACTCAAGAAACTGAATGCGGATGTTCATGTCATAATGACGGCTTCAGCCGAAAAATTTGTTACTCCCCTAACCTTTCAGTCCCTTTCATTAAACCAGGTGGCTGTTGATATGTTTGATACGCCGAACTACTGGGAGATAGAACATATATCCCTGGCCAAGCTGGCGGATGTAATTGTTATTGCTCCCGCAACCGCAAATATAATTGGAAAACTTGCAAACGGTATTGCGGATGATATGCTTTCCACCACCATCATGGCCACTAAGGCAAAGGTTCTGATTGCACCGGCGATGAATACCAATATGTACGAAAATCCTGTTCTTCAAAGGAATATCAAGCTTCTTTCGGAATTGGGATATATTATGATTCCGCCGACGGAGGGGCGCCTTGCCTGCGGTGATGTGGGGAAGGGAAAGATGGCTGAACCTGCTGTTATTGAGAAATCAATTATTGATTTGCTGAACCCCGGGCAGGATATGGCAGGCAGAACTGTCCTTGTGACTGCGGGACCTACAAGAGAAGCTATTGATCCTGTAAGGTTCATATCCAACAATTCCACAGGAAAAATGGGATATGCAATAGCCAGGCAGGCAGCATTAAGGGGAGCAAAGGTTTATTTGGTCTCCGGGCCAACGATTCTTGATACGCCGATTGGTGTAGAAAGATATAATGTCATATCCGCTGAGGAGATGTACAGCAAGGTCATGGAGCTTTTCCCGAAGTGTGATATAGTAATAAAGGCTGCTGCAGTAGCCGACTATGCACCAATGACCGCATACAGCCAGAAGGTGAAGAAGTCGGGAAACCAGCTTGAACTGAAGCTAAAGAAGAATCCTGATATACTTTTTGAGCTTGGGAAAATCAAAGGCGACAAAATACTTGTAGGTTTTGCCATGGAGACTGAAAACCTTGTAGAGAATGCCGCAGAAAAAGTAAAGAAAAAAAATCTGGATTTTATAGCAGCCAATGATTTGAACGAGGCAGGAGCGGGTTTCGCAGCGGAAACAAATGCGGTAAAGCTTATTGACAGGGAAGGAAATATCGAGAACATTCCTCTTAAAATGAAGGATGAGATTGCAGATATAATTCTTGATAGGATAGTAAATTTAAAGCGTACATAGCAGTACGCTTTTAAGTTATGTGCAGCACTGAAGATACCGGATTGCATTGGGGGAAATCAAAATGGGAAAAATGTACGCAGAGGTCGTAGTGTCCAATAAGTGCAAAGAAACAGACAGAACTTACAGCTATCTGGTGCCTGAAAATATGAAGGAGTCGATCCGGGTAGGCAGCAGGGTAATTGTGCCTTTTGGCATGGGTAATAAGCAGATAGAGGGGTATGTGGTGGGCTTGAAGGACAGTATAGACTTTAAGCCCTCAAAGATAAAGTCCATAGGCAGGCTGTTGGATGAGAAACCCGTAATGTCCCCCAAGCTTGTAGAATTGGCAAAATGGATGAAGGAAAAATACCTGTGTTACAATATTGATGCCATACAGGCCATAGTGCCTTCTCCCGTAAGGACAAAAAGCAGTTACAGCATTGAGCTTTGCGGCTGTGAACAAAATTTAGAAAAGCTTGAAAAATTGAATTCAAACATCATTCTGGAAATAGTGGAGTTTCTTGAGGAAAACTCGGGAAGTGCCAAGCTGGAGGAAATAAGAGAATATTTCAGCGACAGGAAAATAGATTATTATATCAAGAAGCTTATTGAAGCAGAGGTAGTAAAAAAAGTCCAGATAATCGGAAGCAAAATCGGGGAAAAAAGGCAGAAGCGTCTGTACTTGTCGGAAGATAAGAATATACAGATAAAGAAGACTGCCAGCAAACAGAGAGAGGTATATGAGCTGCTTCTAAAGTGCCCGGGTATATCCCCTGCAAAGCTTAAGGAAGCTTGCGGGGATTGCGGTTCGGCAGTCAAGGCTATGGAGAAAAAGGGATATGTTAGAATTGAAGAAACGGATGAATACAGGCGGGTCTGCTCCAAAACATATGCTGAAAAAAGACATGAACTGACCCAGGATCAGAATAAAGCCCTGTCAGTTATCAGGAACTGCTTTTCCAACGGAAAGGATGTTTTACTCTTTGGGGTAACCGGCAGCGGAAAGACTGAAATTTATCTTGAACTGATTGAAGAGTATATATCAAAGGGCAAAGACTCTATAATGCTTGTACCGGAAATTTCCTTGACTCCTCAAATGGTATCAAGATTCAAGAACCGTTTCGGTGACAATATTGCTGTTATGCACAGCAGCCTTTCAGAAGGGGAAAAATATGACGAATGG
>JAKJBU010000003.1 GCA_022706825.1 Bacillota bacterium | reverse complement strand
TGTTGCGACAGTGGACGCAAATGGTGTAGTAACTCCTATAGGAGCAGGAAAGGCAAAGATAACAGCTACTCCGGTTTCCGGTGATGTTGTTGGAGAAACTGCCGTTACTGTTGGAAAAAAGGAATTGACTGTCGGCGGAACCTTCACCGCTGAGAATAAAATATATGACGGAAACACAAATGCTGTAATTGACGATTCAGGATTAACACTGACAGGGGTTGTTGACGGAGATAGCGTTATGCTGAATGCAGCAGCAGCCTTTGCTGATGCAAATGCAGCAGACAATATAGTCGTCAGCCTTACCGATGCTTCATCAATAAGCGGAGAAGACTCGGACAACTATAGTCTAACTGTTTCAGAGGCGCCCACTTCAGCAGCAAACATCACAGCCAATGAATTGACGGTAATTAATGCTGTAGCACAGGTCAAGGTATATGACAGAACTGATGATGCTGTCATTGGAGGAGCGGAGCTGGACGGAGTAATAGGCAGTGACGATGTAACATTGGCAAACCATACTGCCGGCACCTTTGCACAAGCAACGGTGGGAACAAATATCGGAGTAACCACAAGTATGACTATAACCGGTGATGATGCCGATAACTATACCATTGCTCAGCCAGTGCTGAGTGCTGATATCACGGCAAAAGGATTAACTATCGAAGGTACCTTTACCGCTGTGAATAAAGTATATGATGGAAACACAACTGTTGTAATTGACGATTCAGGCTTGGAACTGACAGGGGTTGCTGATGGAGATGATGTTATACTGAATGCCGCAGCAGCATTTGCCGATGCGAATGCGGCAGATAATATTGAAGTCAGCCTGACCGATGCTTCATCAATAAGCGGAGGAGATTCAGGCAATTACAGTCTATCCCTTGCCGGGGCTCCCACAACTACTGCTAATATTACTCCGCCACCGAGTAATTCAAAAGCAATAATTGATTTTAGCCTGGAAGCATTTGAGCCGGACATACAGGCTGTTATAGATGAAGGAGCAAAAACCATAACTATTGAAGTGCCCTTTGGTACCGATGTTACAGCCTTAGTACCTACTATTGAACATACAGGGGCTGATATTTTTCCTGCTTCGGGCATAGTTCAGGATTTCACCAACCCTCTGATCTATGAGGTTACTGCTGAGAATAATACTACTGCAGTTTACACAGTGACAATGAGTGTGGCATTACCCAGTAATGAAGCTCGTTTAACCAATTTAACCATTAGCAGCGGCACTCTCAATCCAGCATTTGTACCGGACATACAAGCATATACAGCCGATGTGGCCAACAGTACAGCCAATATTACAGTTACACCTGAAGCAGCACACCCGGGAGCATCAATAGAGGTTAACATGACAGCAGTAGACAGCGGTGAAGCTTCTCAGGCAATTGCTCTTAATGTAGGGGCTAATACAATTAACATTAAAGTAACTGCTGAGGACGGAACAGAAAGAATCTATGAAGTCACTGTGAACAGAGCATCATCAGAGAGTAGTAGAGACAGAGACAGTGACAGAAATGCATCGATATCTGAACCGGAGCCAACTACTTCTTCAAATATAACAATAAATGTTAATGGAAACTCCATAACCTCAGCTGCTTCAGTGGATAGCGAAACAGGGACTGTAACAGCAGTTTTGAATGAAAGTGCCATTAACAATGCATTGACAGAGTCACAGGATGATGGACAGGGAGTTAATACAGTAGATATTAAGATACCAAAAACAACAGGAGCCAACTATTATGTAACAGAGCTTCCTGCAACTGTATTAACCGGTAGCAATACAACACGGATAGAAATTAATAGCGAGTTGGGAACAATAACCTTACCGGGTAATATGCTGGGCAATGAAGGGGCTTACGGTACTGACAATGTAGGCTTGAGTATAGGAACGGTTGATAAATCAGCTATTAACGAAAAAGTTCGAACACAGATAGGTGACAAACCTGTTATTGAGCTTAAGCTTAAATCAAAGGAAGGCACAATTTCATGGAATAATCCGGACGCACCTATTACAGTATCAATACCTTACACGCCTACCGAGAATGAGCTTTCTGACCCGGAACACATTACGGTATGGTATATTGACGGTGAAGGTAATGTTATTGAAGTTCCAACGGGAAGGTATAACCCTGTCACAGGTATGGTAACCTTCAGTACAACCCACTTCAGTAATTATGCAGTGGTATATGTGACAAAAACCTTTGATGACTTAGATAATGCAGCATGGGGGAAAAAGTCAATTGAGGTACTTGCGTCCAAAGGAGTAATGAAGGGTGTATCCGAAGAAGAATTTGAACCTCAATCAAATATTACAAGAGCAGACTTCTTATATTCGCTGATAAGAACTTTGGGTGTAGAAGCAAGATTCGATGGAAATTTCGATGACATAAGTAAGGATGATTACTACTACAAAGAGATAGGAATAGCTCAAAGAATGGGTATTACTAAGGGAACAGGCAATAACAAATTCAATCCTGAAGAAAGTATTACCAGACAGGATATGATGGTATTGACAGAAAGAGCGCTGAGAATGTTTAAAAGGATAGAAGCACAGGGAGCAGCTTCGGATCTTGACAAATTTGCTGACAAATCCCTTATAGCAGATTATGCTGTAAACAGTGTTGCTTCTGTTGTAAAGGAAGGATTAATTGTAGGCAGCGGTGATGGTGTAAATCCTCTTGGAAATACCACAAGGGCTGAGACAGCTGTATTCCTTTATAGAATATATAACAAGTAGAAGAACTTAAAGCTATAAGAAAAAAGCATTGCGTTATTAAACGCAGTGCTTTTTTCTACAAAGACTCAAAGCTCCAGCAACTGTTTTAGAAGCTTGATATTAGTCCTGCTAACCGGAATCAAATCGTTTGTGTCTGTCATTCTTATATCAAAGGAATAATTAATTTTAGGCATAATTTCTGCAACCTTGTCCAGATTAACCAGATAGCCTCTATGGGTGCGGAAAAAATCAAGGTTTTTTAATTTATTTTCAAAATAGTTAAGTGAATGATTGGAATTATAAAATCTGTCCTTGGTGCGTATACGAACAAATTTATTAAGTGCCTCAATATAGTAAATGTCTTTTATGTTCAACAAAATAATATTATCCTGCTCATATATAAAGAATTTCTTGACAGATTCTTTATATTGATTACTTAAGGAATGAATATCGGTATTAATGTTTTTTTCTATTTTTTCTTCCAGCTTGGAAATGGTCTTTTTAATCCTTTCCAAGGTAAACGGCTTGAGTATATAATCTACAGCATTAAGCTCAAAGGCATTTATGGCATACTTATCAAAGGCTGTGACAAATATGATTTTTACCTGAGGGTGGGTGGTCATAATTTGCTCCGCCAGGTAAATACCGCTAACTTCCGGCATGTCAATGTCCAAAAAGACCACATCAGGATTCAGCATAGTTATATTAAAGAAGCTCTCCAAGGGATTGGTAAATGAACCAATTATCTGAATGTTAGGGAGACTTTCCAATTGCAGTTGAAGTTCTTTTAACGCGAACAACTCATCATCAACTAATATTGCTTTTATCATGGACATTATCACTCCTTAGGGGAATTTTTATATTAATAGTGGTGCCTGCGTCAATGGTACTGACAATACTTAAATCTGTTCCATAGGCAGTATTTAAACGTTGATTTATATTGGTAAGTCCGGTTCCAAGCTCGCTATAGTCACATTTGGTTAATGCCAGTATTTTATTCTTTGGCATTCCTATACCATTATCAGAAACTGAGAGTATTAGGTTCTTTTCCTGGACAAAAGCTGAAATAGTAATAATGCAATCTTCAGAATTCTTTCTAAAACCATGTCTTACAGCATTTTCGACCAAGGGCTGAAGAAGAAACGGTAATATTTTATGATTTAATGTCTGTTCGTCTATCTGGTAATTTACTTTCAAGCGGTTGCTGAACCTTACCGACTCAATAGCCAGATAAGACTTTACAATATCCAGCTCGTATTCAAGAGTGACAAGTTTGTTTTTATTATATAAGTCAAAATTAAATTTACCATGCAAATATTTGCTTAGTTCCATAAGTAAGCTGCGGGCCTTTTCAGGGGATTCCCTGGTAAGATGGATGATTGTATTCAGAGTGTTATATAAAAAATGCGGGACAATCTGCGCTTGCAAAAAAGCCATTTCTGCCTTGGCCAGTCCTTGTGCCCGTTGAAATACATCCGCAATATTCAAGGATAATGAGTGCATCTGACAAAGAATAAATATAATAAGTCCGATAGAAAAGGTATATGCCAGGTCATAATTATTATGGAGCTTGTACACGTAACCCATATCAATCAAGGCAGTTAAAAGAAGGAACAAGGTGCCGAAAAGCAGTGTGCCTGCACCGGGTTTTTTCTTTTTGGCTGCTGCTGCTATTACAAAAATCATATAAATAAAAGCGATAATAAATAAAATCAAATATAAGTGCATCAAAGGACCAAAAATTTTCAGCGGTGTAAAAATGATTACTATTATGTAAAGTGAAAAAACAGTAACTATAGTATTCATGATTTTCCTGGGGAATTCTGTCGGGTAGAGGCTGTACAATGATAATGCCAGAAGAAGCGGACCTGAGGGTACGGTTATATATTCCAGCTTTGACATTAGTTTAAAGGATATGTCCGGAAATATCAAAAAAACGACAGCCTCTCTGATTAATAGTTCTCTAAGACCGGCCATAAAAGAAAACATAGCTAAATACAGGCTAGTCACATTGCTTTGCATTACAGAAAAAATTACCAGGTAGTAAAAAACTGAAATAAATAATACACCAATCAGAATAAAGCTTAGTAATAAGTTCAATTCCCTGTGTTTATAAATCGCTTCTTCGGTGCCAAGAATTATGGACTCCCATATGCCCCCTTTTACATGGTGGAAGTTAGAAACATGAATTACTATATCCAGTTGGCCGGAATCAGTATTTAAAGCTTTAATCAAAGGCTTCCATTGAGGGGTTTCCTCTTCAATGGATTTACCAACAACACCATTGTGGGATATTTCCTTTCCGTTTACAAAAAGACGATAGCTGCTGGACATGTCAGGTATCTTTAAAGCCAGTTTTTCATTGCAATTTGAAGGAAGCAAGACCTTAAGCCTATATGTACCGTATCCTGAAGCACCGATTTCTTCTTTGTTATATTGGTAGGAATTCCACAAGCCGGGAACAGTTATAATTCCAGGAGCTGAATAGTCATAATTATCAGGCATAATAAATTGATTGTAGAAAAATGACCATTCACCATCAAGTGAATGTAATGATTCATCATCAAAATGCAGATCAGTCAAATCAAGTATTCCCTGTTTAGCTTTAAGCTCAATTCCCGGTACACCCTTGTTATTTTTGAAGCTGTTGTACTCAATAACAATTATTAATGATATAAGGGAAATTATTAATAGATAAATTATATAGCTTTTATTATTCTTCATTTTCTTCACCTATTATCAATAATCTTGACTTTGCCTGTTTTAATCACTGAATTCTTGCCTTTCTCACATTTTAGCATAATTCGACATAATATGCAGAGCAAATTATCCAATAATATTGTAAATATTTCTATATATAAACCACAATCGCAAGATTAGTTGCTTTTTACTATTTACTGAAATTATTAGTTTGGAAAACTCGTTTACGGACAACGAACAAAGATCATATCCGCCTACGGAGCGGTCATCTGTTGCTACCATCTCCACATTATGGTAGTATTAACCAAGAGATGATTTTTGGATAAGGAGGTAGAAATATGGCAAGGTTATTGTTTCAAGGGCATGGCAGCTTCCGTATCATATCAGACAGTGATGCGGTAATTTATGTAGACCCTTATGCCGGAGCCGGGTATGAGGAGCCTGCAGATGTAATTCTGGTAACTCATCAGCATGGAGATCATAACCAGATTCAACTCCCGGCAAGGAAAAGCACCTGTGTTGTTATACAGGAGAAAGATGCACTGCAGAACGGTGAATACAAGAACTTTGACATAAAGAGGGTAAAGATCCGGGCAGTACCCGCATATAACAAAAACCATGACCGGAGTAAATGTGTCGGTTATATCCTGACAGTTGACGACAAAAACATCTATGCCGCAGGAGACACATCCACTACTGAAGAAATGAAGGAATACTCGTCACTTCATATTGATTATGCGCTTCTTCCAATTGACGGAGTCTATAATATGAATCCTGTAGAAGCATCCAAATGCGCTGATCTAATTGGTGCAAAGCATACAATTCCTATACATATGGCACCGGGAATGCTCTTTGACAGGCATAAAGCGGAGCAGTTCAAGGGAAAAAACCGATTAATAGTCAGTGCGGGAGATGAGATAAAGCTTTAGCAAAACAAGGAGGAACATATGCCTATGAATCATCGGGTTTTGCAGCGTAAGCGCGTTAATGAACAACTTAATAATATCTTTAAATACCCGCTGACAGTGGCAGTGGCGGCTATGGGCTACGGAAAGACCACAGCGGTGAGGGAATTTCTCGACAGGGAAAAAGCAAGGTATGTATGGCTCACGGTGGAGAGCGATTACAAATCTGCCGGACATATATGGGATTCTCTTACCAGGCAGCTTGCCAAGCTCCGGCCTGATCTGGGCAATCAGCTTAATGTCTTGGGCTTTCCTGCTGATGCTTCTCAAAGAGACAAGATAATCAGTATCATTGAAGAACATACATATCTAAATGACATCGTTCTGGTACTTGATGACTATCATTATGCCCGCTCCCAGGAACTGGACAAGCTGTTGGAAAGAATAGTACGGACAAATATAGAGGGATTTCACATCATTATCATCTCAAGGACAAAACCGGAAATAAATATTGAGGAATTAAGCCTCAAGAGATACTGCTTCATGATTGACAGTGAATTGTTCGAGCTTTCAAGAGATGAAATAAGAGAGTTTTTCAAGCTGTACGGCTGCAGTGTTTCCGATGATAGTATAAATACCGTTCATAAGATTTCCGAAGGCTGGATTACGGCAGTTTATCTTATCCTGCAGAAATATACCGCTACAGGCAGATTGGAGTCGGGACGGAATATTGAAAGTTTGATTGAAACTGCGATTATGTCCCGATATACTGAGGAAGAATCACAGATTCTAAAATCCATATGCATACTTGACAGCTTTACCTTGCAGCAGGCGGTGTATGTAACCGGCAATCCGGCAGCTGCAGGCATTATTGAAAGGATGAGCGCAGGAAACTCTTTCCTTCGATATGATGAACAGTTGGATGTATATAAAATGCATAATATTTTCAGTGAATACCTGAAAAAGCAAATTGAAAAGCAGGGCAGCAGCATCGAAGCGGAAGCATTATACAAGCGCAGCGGCCAGTGGTACATCAGGAGCGGTGATATATTGTCGGGATTAAGCTTTTTGTTAAAAGCAAAGGAATACGACCTTATACTGACAGAATTTGAAAGGCATGGGGCAACCCAGGAACTGGACAAGGACCCTCAGCTTATAGTGGAGGTATTTTCTCAAATTCCCGATGAGGTAAAGCACCGCCATCCGATGAGCTATTTAACTTATGCCTACAACTATATTAGCAGCGTGGATATGGAGGGCGGCGCCGAACTGCTGGCTCAAATAGAAGAGCATTACCGGAATGATGAAAGCATTCCAGATGAGCTGAGACGGAGGATTGCAGGAGAAATTGAGCTTGCGGGGAGCTTCCTGTACTTCAATGACCTGGAAAAAATGAATGAAAAGTATCTTAATGCGTACAGCCTGCTTGACGGCAGATCATCCATAGCCAACAAGGACATGATATTTACCTTCGGCACTCCTCACACACTGTATCTATACTACAGGGAAAAGGGGAGACTGCTGTGGATTGTAGAATACCTGGATAATTATTTCCACTATTTTTGCGAGCTGTCCAAGGGCTGCGGTTCAGGCTTTGAAGATCTGACAAGGGCGGAATACTGTCTGGAAACCGCCGATTTTAACCAGGCAGAACTATATGCCTTCAAGTCCATATACAAGGCGAAGCCCATGGAACAGACCTCCTTAATAATATGTGCCAGTCTGACCTTGGCAAGGGCGTATGCTGCACAGGGGAAATTTGATAAGGCAAGGGAACTGTTGGATAATTTGGCAGCGGAGACCGCTCAATATAATAATCCTGTTTATAACAGCACTCTGGATTTATGCAAAGGTTACCTGGGAGGGATAACCTGCCGGCTTCAAGACTTTGCTCCCTGGTTGGAATCCGGTGATATGGAGCAAAGCGATATATTATTCCTGGGTATGGGATTCAATTATATCGTCCATGCTCAGGCAGTGCTTCTGCAGAAAAACTATATAAAGCTGGAAGTGCTCTGTGAGGGGATGCTGCAGATATTCTCAATGTTTAACAACCTTCTGGGCTTTCTTCATACTCATATTTTGGACGCTGCAGCCAAGTATAACCTGTACGGTATTGAAAGGGCAAAGGCAGCTATGCTGCAGGCAGCGGACATCGGCAGGGCTGATGATATCATACTGCCCTTTGCAGAGTATGGTGCGCATATTTTGGACATACTTAAAGCCCTGGATAATGATGAGAAAGGTGATGAATATATTTCCCGGCTAATATCAGCAGCTGAACAGTACAGCACCGGACTGGAAAGGTTTAAAGAAGAAAAAATATCCGTTCCTTCCCTGACAAAGCGGGAACGGGAAGTGCTGAAGCTTGTTGCGGAGGGGAAAACCAACAGGGAAATTGGGGCTGAACTCTTTATAGCCGAGGTAACCGTCAGTAAAAATATCACTTCCATTTATCAAAAGCTTGGTGTCACAGGCAGGCCCTCTGCCGTAAAGAAAGCAATTGAGCTGAATATTTTATAGTTTTTCCCCAAAAAGTATAGGATCTGATAATATGAAATTTTTTTAAACCCTAGTATGATTATATCATTCAAGGGTTTATTATTTTTGTTGTAGATGGGAGGGGTCGATATGCCCAAGATAATACGGGTAGAACCGAAGGATGACCACACACTGCTTATTGAGCTGAATAACAAACATATGATCGTCTACGACATGAAGCCCAGGCTGGAAACAGTGCGCTTTTGCGGCCTTGCCGACATAAACAGCTTCAAGGCTGTCAAGGTAGAGGATGAGAATACCCTTGTCTGGGACAGCCTGTGCCAGATTACTATTGATGAAGTCCTTAGCATGATTGAAAGATGACAGTAAATGGCGGGCTGAATACAAATTAATCGAATTATCAATTTATTTTAGGAAAGGAAGTGAATGACTTGAAAAACAAGGATAATACTATCCAATTGCCGGTGAAGACAATAGCTATTTCAGCGATGCTCCTGATTTCAGCTTTCCTGCTGATCCCCTGCACAGTCTTGGCGGAAGGAGGGTTTGCCGGGGGATCGGGCACTGAAGAAGACCCATGGCTGATTGCAACTCCCGAGCAGCTGGCAACCGTTGCGGAAGAGGTATATTGCAGTAGTCATTTCAAATTGATAGACCATATTGATTTGAGCGATTATCTATCTGATGGAGGTGGCGGCTGGAATGAAGGTGCAGGCTGGAAGCCCATTGGGACGTATGACATGTTCGATCCAACCAAGGCTTTCACCGGTAGCTTTGACGGTGATGGATATACCATAAGCAGCCTCTTTATTAATAGGAGTGATACGGAGGGTGTCGGCCTGTTCGGTTACACGAATGATGCAACTATTAAGGATGTGATATTGGATAATGCCTATATTACCGGTGATGCTTGCGTTGGCAGTCTAGTGGGGGTAAATGAAAACTGCACAATCAGCGGTTGTTCCGCAGAGAATGCGGAAGTAACCGGTTTCACCACAGTCGGAGGCCTTGTGGGCAGTAATGATTCTGGGAATATTGCCAACTCATTAGCCACAGCTGAAGTTAGTGGGGTTTTCTCGGTTGGCGGCTTGGTTGGGGACAACTATGGCGGTTCCATCGAAAGCTCCTATGCCACAGGCACTGTGTCGGGTATTGATTATGATGATCCCGAAAGTCAGGGACACTTCGGCGGTTTGGCAGGACGTAACTATATTTACGGTACTATCGAAAACTCTTACTCCACCGGTAACGTCGCCGGCATTCATCTTGTCGGTGGATTAGTGGGGTCGAATACAGATGCCGGAGTTATCGAAAACTCTTACTCTACCGGTGATGCCGCCGGAACTGCATATGTCGGAGGATTGGTGGGGTGCAACTCTCTTGATGATGAATCTTATGATAACCCATTTATTACAGACTGCTATGCTGCAGGCTCCGTGGAAGGAGAACAATATGTAGGCGGTTTGGTGGGCCAGAATTGCGAAGGCGATATTGTACACTCCTTTTCCATAGGGGAGGTAAGCGGTACAAATAAAGTCGGCGGATTGGTGGGGAATAATGATGGCGGGGCAGTTACTGATTCCTTTTACGACAGCAATACTTCCGGCCAATCGGATGAAGGCAAGGGTGAGCGTAAAAGTACAGCTGAAATGAATGCGTATACAACATTTTTTAATTCCTGTTGGGATTTTATAGGTGAAACAGGGAATGGAGAAGATGATATTTGGGGTATTGACGAATCTGCAGATGGCCCTGTCAATGACGGCTACCCCTTCCTGACCTGGCAGGGATATGACCATAAAGTATGGCCTGCGGTATCTACCATTGAAGCGGAGGATATTGCAGATATTTTTGCTGTTGGTCAGGGGGAGATTATTATTATTGGCTATCCCAATCCCACACAGCATGGGGTTGTCTGGAGCAGCCATGAGGATCCGACACTGGAAGACAATAAAACAGAAGAAGGAGCAGTTTTGGGAGCCGGATCATTTACCTCGGAAATTACCGGGTTGGAACCGGAAACTACTTACTATGTAAGAGCATACGCTACAAATGACTTGGGAACAGTTTACGGAGAACAAATCAGTTTTACAACAGAGGAGGGAACTTTTGCCGGCGGAAATGGATTGCCTGAGAATCCATACCAAATACAGACTGCGGATCAGTTGGCTGCGGTATCAGAGTACATGGATAAGCATTTTGTACTGACGGCTGACATTTATCTTTACGCTTATGGGGAGGAATATGATGATGGCGCAGGCTGGCTGCCCATCGGGAACTATGATAATTCCTTTACAGGCAGTTTTGACGGCAACGGACACACCATCACCGGACTCTACATCAACCGTCCTGATACATATTACGTGGGGATATTCGGCTGTACGGGAGCGGATGCTGAGATTAGTAACCTTAGGCTGCTGGATGTGAATGTGGTTGGTGATGGGTATGTCGGCGCTCTGGTGGGAGAAAATCATGGCACTATAACCGGTTCCTGCGCTGCGGGCAGCGTGGAGGGCAGTGATTATGTCGGAGGCTTGGTTGGAAGGAATGGGGAGGTTGCTACCTGCAGCATTATTGACTGTTATTCCGCAGTTAATGTGGTTGGGGCAGAGAGTGTCGGCGGCCTGGCCGGAGGAAACGAAGGCACCATAACCGGTTCCTATGCCACGGGGGATGTTGTGGGCGAGGGATATATAGGCGGACTGACAGGAGGTAGCGGGACCGACTACAGATGCACTATTACTGACTCTTACGCTACCGGTAATGTCACCGGCACTTATAATGTCGGCGGGCTGACGGGTCAGAACTTTAATTGCGATATTGAAAACTCATACGCCACGGGTTCCGTGACGGGCAGCAATAATGTCGGCGGACTGGTAGGAATAAATGAGGCAGACGGTACTGTCACAAGCTCCTACTATGATACGGAAACCACCGGGCAAACCGATGGGGGCAAAGGTGTACCCAAGACCACTGCAGAAATGAAGCAGCAGGGTTCTTTTGTAGGTTGGGATTTTTCTGATATCTGGAATCTAGCCGGAGGCACTTATCCGTATTTGGAATGGCAGACAGATAATTTTGATTTTGCTCCGCCTGTATTTACTGTGGGTTATCCCAAGACAGAGGACATCACCTATGAAGGAATGGACATACTGGTGCAGGTGGATGAGGTTGCCGCTGCATATTACGTGGTATTGGCTAATGGAGTAGATGCACCTGATGCTGCCCAGGTTAAGGCAGGCATGGATTCTGAAAATACAGTCTTAGCTGAAAACCTCAAGGGAAGCATTGCGGGGATATCCGCAGGGACAGACGGAAGGGCAGTCATTACCGGGTTGGCTCCGGGAACGGAATATGATATCTACGTGGTGGCTGAAGACAATGCCGGAAATATGCAGCCTGACGGCAGCGTGGCATTGTTGGAAGCATGCACCGGGCTTATGCCGACCGGCAATATGAGTTTTGCTCTGACAACACCGGTTCCGGAGGCTGACGGAAACAGCATTGCAGTTGACCAGTCTTCTCCTAAAATTGTGGATGTGGACACTGTAAACGGCATAGGGTCCGTGGAGATTACCGGAACGAAAACAGCGGCTCAAAGCGTGACTGTCGGCGGAGTTGATGCAGATAAAGTAACGGCAGCCGGAGAAGCCACAGAACCGGTTTATACTATAGATACCTCCGCTATTGCGGCAGAAGGAGGCACATACGAATTTACCCTCACAGTGAGTGAGGCAGGCAAAGCTGATATTGTTTACAATGTAACGGTAACAGTAGCTGTGCCTGACAATACCCCGCCGGTACCGGGAAACGGCGGGACCATAACCGTTTCAAATATTACCCATAACAGTCTTGAACTGAGTTGGGCAGCGGCATCGGACGATGTAACCGCACAACAGAACCTGCAATACAAAGTGGTCCGTTCGGAAAGTAATAATATAGATACGGCAATTAATGCCGAATCAAACGGAACAATCGTTAAGGATTGGACGGCCGGGCTTACGGGTACGGAGGCAAGCGGCTTAAGCGCGGAAACCATCTATTATTTCAATGTGATTGTGCAGGATGAAGCCGGCAATATGGCTGTGTACACCATGAAAAGTCAGGCTGCCGGATCAGTTCCTGAAAGGGAGGATGAAGACGATAGAGATGAAGATGATAGAAGTGAAAGAAACGTTTCCGGAATTTCGCCTGTTTACAATGCTGTCATTAAAGGAAGCAATACCTCGGGGACCACGATTACAGTTAATGTCAATACCCGGAGAGGCAGTGCAGCAGTAAATCTGGGGGAACAGTTCGAGGATGTTTCAAACGGCGAAGAAGTTCCTGTCATCACTATACCTTCCATTCCCGGAGTTAATGCTTACACCGTAGGAATTCCAGCTGACTCCCTTTCCGGCTCTCAAAGTAAAGACATCCTGACCTTCTCCACTCCTGAAGGCAGCATTACCCTTCCCGGAAACATGCTGGCGGGTATTGCACAAACCGGAAGCAAAGGAGCCGGTATTACCATAGGTGAGGGTGACAAATCCCTGCTGCCCGATGATGTAAAAGCAGCCCTGGGCGACAGACCGCTGGTGCAGCTCTCATTGACACTGGACGGAAATCAGGCGGAGTGGAACAATCCTGATGCCCCTGTAACGGTTTCCATACCATATAAGCCAACAGCAGCAGAGCTTTCTGACCCCGAGCATATCGTAATATGGTATATAGATGGCAGCGGCAATGTGGTGGAAGTACCCTCAGGAAGATATAATCCCGAAACGGGTATGGTTACCTTCAGCACAACCCATTTCAGTCATTACGCTGTAGCCTATGTAACAAAAAGCTTTAATGATCTGGGAAGTGCGGCCTGGGCAAAGAAGCCTATCGAAGTGCTTGCATCCAAAGGGATATTGAAGGGTATATCAGAAACAGAATATGCACCCCAGGAGAAAATCACAAGGGCTGATTTCCTGTACTACCTTGTAAGGGCTTTGGGTGTCGATGCCAAGGTTGACGGAAACTTCGGCGACATAAGCAGGGAAGCATACTATTATAAGGAAATAGCCGTAGCCAAAAAGCTGGGTATTACCGGCGGCACGGGAAACAACAAATTCAGCCCTGATGAAAGTATCACAAGGCAGGATATGATGGTATTGACTGAGAGAGCATTGAGAATGCTTAAGAAGCTTGAAGTACAGGGTTCAGCTTCAGACCTTGACAGGTTTGCCGATAAAACACTGATAGCGGCATATGCCACAGACAGCATAGCCTCTGTTGTCAGGGAAGAACTGATTGTAGGCAGCGGTGATAGGATAAATCCTCTGGGCAGCACAACAAGGGCGGAGGCGGCGGTATTCCTGTACAGGATATACAATAGGTTCTGATATAAGACACACCTCTTCAGGAACAATGTTCAGGGCAGAGGGATATTTCTTCATATGATAGTGTAATAGAAAGGTGCGGCTTTGTCCGCACCTTTGTGCTGCGATAAAATAATAGTAAACATTAAACAATTTATATTGTATAATTGGCTTATAATGCTTGAAATCTAAATTATGAGGTAATAACACATGTCTGAATTCAAGAATAAAATTACTTTTGCAATTTACGTTGCAATTTACGGCATAGTCTTTCATACCCTTATTTAATTGTAGTACTTGTATAATTTCAATTAATAATGTAATATAATTATATAACAAATGTTATATAATGAACTATTTCCTTACTTCGTTAAATCTTGTAATAAAGGGATGAGGATACTATGGGGCCTAAGATAAAATTCACAAGGGAGCAAATAATTGATGCAGCCTTTGAAATAGCCAGGGCAGAAGGAACTGACAATGTAACCATGAGAAAAATTGCACATAGGATGGGAAGCTCTGTAGCTCCCATATATGTAAATTTCAAGAGCATTAATGAATTGATTGAAGCTTTGATAGAAAAAATTGCAGATATCGGCCAGCAGCTTATTGCTGAAGAAAATACGGGAAGCCCGTTTGCTGATATCGGAAGGGCAAGTATAAGATTTGCAATGGAGTATAGCGTCCTTTTCAGAGATTTGGTAATGAAAAACAGCAGATATTTGAAAGGCTATGATGAGAAAGTCATGCCCGCATTAATTGAGGAAATGAAGAAGGATTCAGATCTGGAAGGTTTTTCAGAGGATAAGTTAAAAGAAATACTGTTAAAGATGAGAATATTTCAACTGGGACTTTCGGTTATGGCCGCCAGCGGTATACTATCAAAAGATTATGATATGAAAGATTTGACCGATTTATTGTCAAGCACTGCCGATGATGTAATACTATCCGCAAGGCTGAAATAAAAACATCAGAATTCTTTAATATCGCACCCTAAGGCATTTTTACAGTCAGAAGGGGAGCGATATTTTTTATTGCATTTTTCTAAAAAACCCCTTGCAATAATTTCGGTTTCAGTGTAACATTTATTATATAACATATGTTATGTAATAAATGTTTTATAAAAAGTTTCAGCTTGCCTGGAGTAATAGAGAGGGGAAAATGAGCATTGGATAAGATAGTTATTATCGGCGGGGGCATTGCAGGGTTGAGTGCCGGCATATTCGCACAAAAAAACGGCTTTGAGAGTGTGATTTTGGAAAAGCACAATGTTTTAGGCGGTGAATGCACCGGTTGGGACCGCCGGGGTTATCACATCGACGGATGTATTCACTGGCTGGTGGGGACAAAAAAGGGGACTCCCATTCACGATCTCTGGACTGCCGCAGGGGCCTTGGACGTGGTTGAAATCTACCATCCGGAAAGCTTCCTGGCTTTTGAATACGATGGCATAAGAGTGCACCTGTACCGCGATCTTGACCGGTTGAAATCCAGCTGGCTTGAATTATCACCCCAGGACGAAGCTGCCATCAATAATTTTTGCTGCACCATAAAGCAGCTGCAATCTTTTGAAATACCGGTGGGAAAACCGGAGGACATGATGGGATTTATGGAAAAGATAAAATTAATGATTTCAATGAAAGACGCAGGCAAGGTTATGAAAAAGTACGGCAAAATCAGTTTGCCGGAGTATGCCAAAACCTTTAAGCACCCGGCACTGCGGGAAGCCCTGACATCTTTCCTGCCGGAGGGCTACAGCGCTTCAACGGTTTTCTTTGCACTGGCAGCCTTTACAAAAGGCCAGGCGTCAATTCCATACGGGGGCTCAAAAAAATTCGCCCAGCGCATGGTTAAACGTTATTTATCCCTGGGCGGCGATATAGAAGCCCCCTGTGAGGCAGTTGAATTGAATATTGAAGGCAATAGGGTCCGCCGCGTCATTTGCAGCAGCGGCAAAGCCTTTGAAGCTGATTATTACATTGCTGCCTGTGATGCACACGTGCTGTATGAGAAACTGCTGAAAGGAAAGTATCCCGATCCCGAATTTCAGAAGCGGTTCAATAATCCTGAAGATTATCCCTTAGCCTCGGAAATTCGTATAGCAATAGGTTATGAAGGCAGGACGGACGAAATTCCGCGCACGCTGCGATTCCCGATTGATTCCTTTAAAGTTAATGGAAGACCAATTAATTACTTGACAATAACTCATTACAGCTATGAACCGGACTTTGCCCCGGCGGGCCATACCTTAATCACCTGCAGCATCAATCAGTTCCATGCTGATTATGATGCATGGAATGCCCTTGCTGAAGATCCTTCAGCCTACAGCCGGGAAAAGACAAGAATAGGCAAAGAAGTTATAAGCGGGATTGAAAAACGGTTTCCCCAGATGAATGGGAAACTCAGTTTACTGGATGTGGCAACCCCAAAAACATTTGAACGGTACTGCAATGCATATAGGGGTGCGTTTATGCCCTTCCTGCCCACCATTAAAGGAAAGATGATGGCTCATACAGGGCGTATAAAAGGTTTGGAAAATATATTTTTAAGCGGCCAGTGGCTGCAGCCCCCCGGAGGATTGCCTGTGGCACTGATTACCGGAAAGGATACTATTATGAGGCTTTGTAAGATGAAAAATAAGCTGTTTATATACTAAAGAACAGGTGGTATAAAATGATTATATATTATAACGAATATAATAAGTATAAAAATAATTTATATGACGAACTAAGGGAATATTGTCTGTGTGAGCGGGCAAATGAAGAGCATCTGAGAACATTGATTCATACTGATTGCCATCATATTCCGCATTGGATAAGAACATTATATTTGAAAGTGAAGCCCCGGCCTATTGATTTAAGATAAGTATTTTTCTATAATTGTACTCACAGGCTGCATTATGCTTAATGAATATAAAGGGGCAATACTATGAACGGTAAAGAGGAAGGTTTACAGGTTAAAAATGATGTTTCAGGGGCGGTATACGGGATAATTGCTTATACAGTATGGGGGCTGCTTCCTATATATTGGAAGCTGCTGGGGGAAATCCCTGCTGATGAGATTTTAGCCCATAGAATATTTTGGGCATTTTTATTTGTCGGGGGATTATTTTTATCCAAAAATGATATTGGGGTACTTAAGGAAGCAATTAAGGAAAGAAAAAATATAAGAAATATACTTATTTGTTCTTTCCTTATAACAATAAACTGGGGTACTTATATTTGGGCAGTTAATTCAGGCAGAATTCTGGAATCCAGCATGGGTTATTATATTAATCCATTAATGGTGGTACTGCTGGGAATGACAGTGCTAAAAGAAAAGCTCAATGTACTTCAGTATATATCCATAGTATTTGCGGCTGCAGGAGTAATTATAATAACCGTACAGTTTGGGAATATACCCTGGGTTTCACTTCTGCTGGCATTAAGCTTTGCATTGTATGGCTTATTTAAGAAGCTTCTTAAGGTTGAATCCTTAACGGGTATGGTATTGGAAACAGCGGCAGTTATGCCCTTGGCGTTGGGTTATATCCTGTTCAAGCTTTTCAGCGGGCAAAGCGCCCTATATTCGGTACCCTTATCAACTGCTGCAATACTGATGCTTTCAGGAATAGCAACAGCTTTGCCGCTGCTCTGGTTTGCAATGGGAGCGGCCAGGTTGAAGCTTTCGACATTGGGTTTCCTGCAGTACATATCTCCCACATTAAGCCTTTTAATAGGAGTTTTTCTTTATGGAGAGAAATTTACCGGCACTCATTTATTAAGCTTTTCTCTTATTTGGACAGGCATCATAATATATTCCTTTTCCAATTTTGAAGCAAAGAGCAAGCTTGGGAACAGCAAGCAAGCTGATGAATAAGAGCCATAAGTACATTTCATAGAAGGCTTTCTTGGTTGTGTAAAAGAAAGCCCTTTTTATTTATATTTGACAAATATAGTTATATATAATATTATATATACAATATATATATTATAAATTATAAATAATATTATATATGGAGGAGCACTATGGAAGTATCTGAATTCAAAAACATTGTTTTCGATTACACAAGGAAGATCAGTGAAAGCTTGAATTGCGTCTTTAGCCCTGCCATTGGAAACAGAGGGCTGACTATGATGCAGGCAAGAATTCTCATGGAGCTGCATCGCTGTGAATCCCACACAATAGGAAGCCTGGCAGACAGTATATGTGCAGCCGGCACTAATATTTCCGCAATGTGCAAAAAACTGGAGGGACAGGGCTTTATTGAACGCATCAGAAACCGGAAGGATGAAAGGGTAGTTCGTGTGACTCTTACAAGGCTGGGGAAAGAGACTGTCTTGGAAATTGAAGAATTGTTTAATGAAAGGATTTCAAAGTGTTTGAAGTATGAGTCTGAAGAGGCATTTGAAGAAATTATCCGGGGCATGCAAAAACTAAATGAACTGCTGACAAGAATAATAAAAAATGAATGAGGATGAATTTAACTAATGTTAAGGAGAGGACAAGCATGAAAGAACAGAATAATCCCGGAAAGCCGATTATTTATTTTTATATCGTTACATTGGTAATAGTGATGCTGCTGAATGCATATATTTTTCCGGCTGTTGTGAAACAGCAGGTTACCCAGGTGGACTACGGAACATTTTTGACCCTGATTGACGAGGGAAAAGTAAAAAGTGTAGAGATTCAGGATAATCAAATTGCGTTTACCGCGATTGATGAAGCCGGGAAAGAGAATATATATGTTACCGGAAAGGTAAATGACCCGGAGCTTGTAAACCGGCTTCTTGCAGCTGATATTGAAGATTTCTCACAGGTCATTCCAAGAGAAAATTCCCCTCTGATGAACTTTATCATATCCTGGGTCCTCCCTCTGGTTTTCTTTATCGGAATGGGACAGCTGCTTGCAGGCAGCATGCAGAAAAGAATGGGCAGCAACGCTATGACTTTTGGGAAGAGCAATGCCAAGATATATGTTGAAGCGCAGACAGGCAAAACCTTTGATGATGTGGCCGGCCAAGATGAGGCAAAGGAAGCTCTGTCGGAAATAGTAGATTTCCTGCATAATCCGGCAAAGTACAAGGAAATCGGGGCTATCATGCCAAAGGGTGCATTGCTTGTAGGCCCTCCCGGTACCGGTAAGACACTTCTCGCAAAGGCCATTGCGGGAGAATCAAAAGTACCGTTTTTCTCAATTTCGGGTTCCGAATTTGTTGAGATGTTTGTAGGCATGGGTGCGGCAAGGGTGCGTGACCTTTTCAAGCAAGCCCAGGAAAAGGCCCCCTGTATTGTGTTTATTGATGAAATTGATACTATCGGAAAAAAGCGTGACAGCGGAGGAATCGCAAGCAATGATGAGCGGGAACAGACATTGAATCAACTGTTGGCTGAGATGGATGGGTTCAGCAGCGAAAAGGGAGTGGTGATACTTGCGGCAACCAACAGACCGGATTCCCTTGACAAGGCTTTGCTGCGCCCCGGCAGGTTTGACCGCCGTGTTCCGGTGGAACTGCCGGATCTTGCAGGACGTGAGGCAATTTTGAAGGTTCATGCAAAAAAATCAAGTTAGGGAATGATATCAATTTTAATGAAATAGCAAGGGCAACTCCGGGTGCCTCCGGTGCGGAGCTTGCCAATATAATAAATGAGGCGGCTTTAAGAGCTGTAAAGTGCGGCCGCAAATACGTAGAGCAGATCGATATGGAAGAAGCCGTGGAAGTAGTAATTGCAGGATATCAAAAAAAAGGTGCGGTTATATCTCCGAAGGAAAAGGAGATTATTGCCTATCACGAAATAGGACATGCCGTTGTTGCAGCAAAACAGGCTGATTCCGCGCCGGTCCACAAGATTACAATAATACCCCGTACTTCGGGAGCCCTTGGTTATACCATGCAGGTAGCCGAAAATGAAAACGTGCTTATGACCAAAGAAGAAGCTCTTAATAAAATTGCAACCTATACCGGCGGACGTGCTGCGGAGGAACTGGTTTTCGGCACATATACCTCCGGAGCGGCCAATGATATTGAGCAAGCCACAAAAATTGCAAGAGCGATGGTCACCCGCTTGGGCATGAGCAAGACTTTCGATATGATGGGGCTGGAGACGGTATCCAACGTATATTTGGGAGGGGATCCTTCCATGACATGTTCTTCGGAAACAGCAGCCAAAATCGATGAAGAGGTATTGGCAATTATTAAGAGCGCTCACGAGAAAGCGATAAATATTTTAAAGGAAAATATGGAGAAGCTTCACTTATTGTTCTCATACCTGATTGAAAAAGAAACAATAACAGGTGAGGAGTTTATGAGAATATTGGAAAGCTAATCCCCGTCGCATTATTCTTCAATTGTGCAACAGTTCCTTTGATCTAGCCTCAAATCACAAGTCATGTGAATATAATGTATTGAAGTTTGATGACTTGACGAGGTGAGGCCAAGTGAATGCATTAAAGCGCATATCCCAGGTTTTTGAAGCATCGGAGCAAATTACTTTTGATGATTCCTCCAAAATTATTTTAATGAGTGATTGTCACAGGGGAGACGGAAGCTGGGCAGATGACTTTTCCAGGAACCAAAATTTATATTTTACTGCCTTAACTCATTACTATAAAAATAATTTTACTTATATAGAGATAGGTGACGGCGACGAGCTTTGGGAAAACAGCAATTTTTTTAATATCAAGCAGGTCCACAGCAATGTTTTCTGGCTGCTGTCCAAATTTTACAGTGAGGGCAGGCTCCATATGATTTATGGGAATCATGACATGGTAAAGAAATACAAGAGGTTTGTCAGGAGCAATATGCATCGGTACTTTGATGAACCTGCGAGAAGGTATATGCCATTATTTAAAAATATAAAATTCCATGAGGGGCTGATTCTGAAGTATAGGCCTACGGGCGACAAGATTTTGCTGATTCACGGGCATCAAGCGGATTGCCTGAATGACAGGCTGTGGAAGTTAGCCAGATTTTTAGTCAGGTATTTGTGGAGGCCTCTTAATAACCTCGGAGTAAATGACCCTACAAGAACCGCAAAAAATTATAAAAAGAAGGAGACGGCAGAAAAGGAGCTTACCGAATGGGTAATGAAGGAAGGGCATGTGCTTATAGCCGGGCACACCCATAGGCCAATGTTTCCTGAAGTGAATGAGCCCCCGTATTTCAATGACGGAAGCTGCGTACACCCTCGCTGCATTACCGGAATTGAAATTGCAGAGGGTTATATCATTCTTGTAAAGTGGAGTGTAAAAACTAAGGATGACGGTACATTGTTCATAGGCAGGGAGGTACTTGAAGGCCCAAGAAAGCTGGTGGATTTTTTTGCCTGCAAAGACAGAACGAAAAAACTTTTGTTATGACAGAATGAAATAAGGTATAATTCAGTTAAGATACCTTGAGCAGGCTAATGGAAAGGAATCAACCATGAAAAGATTGGCATATGTTTTTGTTATCTCTGCGGCAGTGCTGTGGGGTACGATAGGAATATACAGCAATCAATTAAGCCAATATGGAGCCAATGTGCTGCAGATAGTTTCAATCAGAGCTATTTTTGCTGCCCTTGCAATATTTGTTTTTATCCTATTAAAGGATAGAAAGCTTCTTAATATTGATATTCACGATTGGAAATATTTTTTTGGCACCGGTATTTTAAGCTTTGTATTTTTTAACTGGTGCTATTTTACTGCAATTGATAAAACCACTTTATCTACTGCCGCAATATTATTATACACTGCACCTGCTATTGTTATGGTTTTTTCCATAATATTGTTTAAGGAAAAGCTGACAAGAAGAAAGGTCGCTGCCCTGATTCTTACCTTTATCGGTTGTGCATTTGTTACCGGTGTTTTAAAAGGAAGACAGGATACCTCACCCTTGGGCATATTGGCAGGCCTGGGTTCGGGATTTGGCTATGCACTGTACAGTGTATTCGGTAGATATGCGTTGAAGAAATATGACCCTATAACTGTTACTCTCTATACCTTTGTATTCGCCAGCATTGGTTTAATACCCATAAGTGACATAAAGGGGCTTTTCGGCTTATTGAGCAGCACCGTTGCCTTTTGCAATGCAGTTTTATTAGGCCTGGCAGCTACGGTTATGCCGTTCCTTCTGTACACAAAAGGGCTTTCCTATTTAGAGACAAGCAAGGCTTCAATAATTGCAACAATAGAGCCTGTTGTGGCAACAATTATAGGAATCATTCTTTTTGGTGAACCGATTACCGTATTTAAAATAATGGGAGTATTCTTGGTTGTATTTGCAGTGTCTATTTTGGAACAGAAAAAAGGCTGATAAGATTTGTTATCTTATCAGCTTTATTTCAGAATAGGATCCTGCTGCTGACATCTTCAATGGAATTGCAGCCAGTCAGTATCATTGCAGATTTTAAGTCAGCTGCAATGCTGTCAATATAGGCTTTTACCCCTTCTGCCTGTCCGCCGAATGAAGCCGGAACAAAAGGCCTGCCAATCAAAACAGCATCTGCTCCAAGGGCAAGCATCTTAAGAACATCTACCCCGTTTCGCACACCGCCATCTGCCAATATGGTAATTTTCCCTTTTACTTTTTTTGCAATTTCAGGCAATACATCCGCTGTTCCGGGAGTATGATCAAGTACTCTTCCTCCGTGGTTGGATACCACTATGGCAGCTGCGCCTGATTCAACGGCAAGCTCAGCCTCATCCGGAGTCATAATTCCCTTTAATATTAAGGGCAGTTCTGTACTCTCTGCTATTTCCTTTATATCTTCAACGGATTTTGGCCCAACCGGCTTGCCAAGCAGCGATAAAGTTATTAACCCTGCTGCGTCAATGTCTATTCCAACTGCACAGACACCCGCTTTTTCTGCCATGCGTATTTTTTCAATGACCTTATCATTTGTCCAGGGCTTTATGATGGCAATTCCTTCTCCGCCTGAGTTTTTTAGCTCTTCGAGATTAGTTACCAAAAGTGAGTCGATTGCTGCATCTCCGAACATTGGATAGATTCCGCCCTGAATACAGCCTTTTATTATCCACGATATATATTCCTGTTCCTGGAATTTCCCTCCCATATTGAAATTCGTTCCTGCAACAGGTGCCGCAAAAACAGGTATACTCATCTTTTTCCCAAAAAGTTCAATGGAAGTGTCAGGATTTTTACAGTTATGCAGGACTCTCATATTAAGCTTATATTTCTTTAAAGCATCGACATTTGCTGTAAAGGCTTCACCGGTTCCCTTTCCTCCCATTCCGGGCACTTCTCCGGAACAAGCTTTTCCGTTGCATACAGGGCAGACTCTGCATGTGCCGTTTAAATTTGCCTTGGCATTTTTTAACACTTCATCATAATTCATAATTCGTTTACCTCTTATCATCATTATATGCTGATATAAATAATTCAGGGGCTTTTGCCCCTGAATTATCTTATTATTAAGAGAAAGGTTTAAAGTAATTTTTTAAGCATCTACATTCTGGTTCTTGGACTTATCTCCGGAGAACGTCTTTATTGTAGTTATGATTAATACTATTGCAAGTACGAAAAGAATTGCGGCTAATGAACCGATTATCACATTGCCGCCCGCAAAGTTGGTTCTTGCTACCAGTACAAGGGCAGTAAGGGTCACGCAGAACATAAATACCATTGGGATTATAGTCATAGTATTCTTTTTCCCTGACTTAGCCAGCCAAGCGGATACTGCAAGGAGTGCAAGTCCGGCAAGCAGCTGGTTTGCAGAACCGAATATCGGCCATATCTTCGTATAACCGTAGGACAGCAATAATGCAGACAAGCCTACAGTTACAGCAGTTGCTGTATACATATTGTTCAGAGCAGATTTTGTTCCATCCGCTTTTGCAGTCATTTCCTGGAACATATAACGGCCTAATCTTGTTGCGGTATCAAGACTTGTGAGAGCGAATGCAGAGAATGCAAGTGTCACAAATACAGTACCTACAGGAACGGAAATACCGAAGCTGCTCATGAAGTCTGCAACACCGGCAGCGAAGATCTGAGCCGGAGTACCTTTTGCTCCTGCAACATAGCCTACTGCGATAAGTGCAATTATTGCAACTACGCCTTCAATAAGCATTCCTCCATAGCCTATCAGCTGTGTATCTTTTTCATTGTCTACCTGCTTTGAGCTAGTACCGGAAGCAACTAATGAATGGAAACCGGAAACAGCTCCGCAAGCAACAGTAACAAAGAGCATCGGGAAAAGATACTGGGCCTTCGCACCCTCACCAACAGTAAAGCCTACTGAAGCCGGGATTACCATGGCAGGTCTTACTAAAAGTACTCCGATTACTGCTCCGGCGAGCATTGCATAGAGCAGGAAGGAGCACAAGTAGTCTCTGGGCTGCAGCAGCAGCCAAACCGGCAGTGTGGATGCCGCAAAAATGTATATAATAAGTATTACATCCCATGCGAGTTTTGATAATTTTAGTACCGGGAACTGATAACCTATCCATATGCAGAAGAACAGTAATGCTACCCCCGCTACCGTAGATACTGATAGGCTGGCTCCTTTTCTGTAAACAAAGAAGCCGAAGCCCATTGCCAGAAAAATAAACAAAATTGATGCAGTACCTGCCCTTGCGCCGGTTATTGCCTCAGGCTTTGCCGGGTCAAAAGCAAAGGTTCCGGCACAAATATCTGTAAAGGCTGCAACAACCAGTATTAATGTAAGGTATGCAAAAATGTTGAAAAGCTTTTTGCCGTTTTCACCGATATTTGCTCTGATGATTTCACCTATTGATTTTCCGTCATGCCTTACTGATGCAAAGAGTGAACCCCAGTCATGGACACCGCCGACAAATATACTTCCTACTACGATCCACAGGTACACCGGCAGCCACCCGAATACTGCAGCAGCTATAGGGCCTGTGATAGGGCCGGCTCCAGCTATGGATGAAAAATGATGTCCAAGAAGTACTTTAGCATTAGCAGGACAATAGTCAATATCATCCCTCAATGTACAGGAAGGTGTCTTCTTAGTTGGGTCAATTCCCCACTGATTAGCCAGCCATTTGCCGTAAATGGTATAGGCTATCAGAAATGCCGCAATACCGATAAATAATAATACCAATGAGTTCATAACACGACCTCCTTTTTTATTTGCATAGGAAATATTCATTTCCTTAATGCTCTGTTTAATCAAAAAAAACAGTTCTGAAAAGGTTTTATTTATTCAAAGATGCAAATTCATATAGTTTTTTTACTTTTTTCCCGTCCTTGTTGGTAATAATCTCGCTATTATCCAGTCCTACATATATAAGCCTTACATCGCACCAACCCTTCAGATAGAAGCAAAATGCCTTTTTACAATTGTACTTTTTCACAATTTCTATTGCATTTTCGTCTATATGATTACCGATTAATACTCCCGTAACATATGTGCTCATATGGTCTTTGTCCGGCTTTATACATTCATCAGATATTCTTTTTAAGAACTGCCCAAAAGAGATAATGTCTTTCTCATTTACATCATCACATCTCTTGATATATATGTGCTCATGATTATTATATTGGTCAATTATATCATGCTGGGTAATAAATGTCCTTACACTTATATTTGAAAACTTGGCAAGTATATCTATCTTATTATCGAATATCACTATATCCCTTTCAATGGCAAAATTCTTTTCAAGCTTTGATGTCAGCAGCTTTATATACTCATCGTATTTCATTATAATCCTCCCAATAAAGGCTTCTTGTAAATAATATGAAATATTCCTTAACTCTATACTTTCCTACAACTACATTATATAGGGAATAAATAAACCGTAATTTATTTTTGCTTGAAATGACAAGAATAATGCATTAAATGCAATCATAGGCGCATAAAAAAACTCCCTCAACTGAAATCCTCTGACAATCAGTGAGGGAGTCTTAAATACCCATTAGCTTTTTAAATAATAATATGTTCTGCCTGCTGACCGGAATCTCTGCATCCAACCCCTTAAGCTTAAGCATATATGTATTATTGAACCAGGGGATTATTTCCGTTATTTTATCTATATTAACGATATAAGAACGGTGACAGCGGAAAAAACATTCTTGTCTTAGCTTTTTATGAAAATCGGAAATGCTTGAGGCAACTACAAAGCGCTTGTCCTTTGTGTATACATTAACCTCATGCTTATGTGCTTCGCAATAGTATATATCATTAGCTTCCAGCACAAAGAGCTTTCCATTTTCCCAAAGCGTAATTCTATCCCTATAAAACTTAACAGCGATACTGTCCTCAAGTCTTTGAAGCGTGGCTGCTATTCTGGCTTGGGAGTAAGGCTTCAAAATATAATCAAAGGCGGAAACCTCAAAAGCTTCGAGGGCATGTTCACTGTAAGCGGTGATAAATACGAGAATAGGTTTAAACGGTAAGGTGTTTATCACTTTGCTTAAAGTTAATCCATCCAGCTTAGGCATATTAATATCAAGGAAAATAACATTGACATTGTTTCTTTGGACATATTCAAGGGCTTTGATACTGTCATCAAAGGTTTCCGATATAGTAATTGAACTGAAATTCGTAATAAAATAACTTAATTCCTGTATGGATGGATATTCATCGTCTATAATAATACAATTCAAAAACCTCACCCCCGCCTGAACATAATACTTATAGGCAATCAAGCACTCATATTAAGCATAAAACTAACCCTTGTGCCGACATCAAGACGCTCAATATTAAGCCCGGTGCCGTATATATGACGGAGCCTGTTGTCAACGTTTGATATACCAATTTTATTTCCTTTAACCTTTCCGGCATGTAAATTTTCTATGACGGCCTGAGGTATACCTATACCGTCATCCTCTACTGATATCTTGATTTCATCCGGGTTATGCTTTTTTACGGAAATTACAATATTTCCGGTGCCGGAGCCCTTCAGAATTCCATGTTTTATGGAATTTTCAACAATTGGCTGTATGACAAGTGAAGGGATTTTCACATGAATGCTTTCATCAATATCATATATAACATTAAGCTTATCTCCAAACCGTGCTTTTTCTACTTCCACATATGATTTGACCTGTTGAAGCTCTTTGCTGATATCTACAAAAATACTTGTTTCTTCTATGTTATATCTTAAATAGGTTGAAAGGTTGACGATTAATTCCCTGGCACTGTTCGGATTAATTCTTAAGAGAGCTATTATTGTGTTCAATGCGTTAAAGAGAAAATGTGGGTTTATTTGAGCCTGCAAGGCTTTAATTTCAGCTTTGGCAGCCAGCTCCTCCAGCTTACCGACTTTACTTATTTCCATTTGTGTTGATATTAATTGCGATAATCCTATAGCCAGTTTTTCATGGGTAAAGGATATTCCGTTTCTTTTTGCAAAGTATAATTTAAGTGTGCCGATAATTTCATCCTTTTCTTTCAGAGGTACTATAATCCCGGATTTCAACTGACAGTCTTCCGATGAGCACTCAATTTCTTCCGGTGAATTCATTATGCGCATCTGACCTGTATTTATCACTTGCTTTGTAGCAAAGGTCTGTATAGGATCACCGCTGATATGATGATCCGAACCTAATCCTACATGTGCCAGGATTGTAGTTTTGTCAGTAATTGAAACCGCAGCAGCGCCTGTAGATTCCCTTATTATTGTACATACTTTTTTTAAAGAATCACCATTGATTTCCCTGAAGTACGGAAGGGTTTTATTCGCTATTTCGAGAGCTAATTGAGCTTGCATAGCAGCCATTTGCTCCTTTTCCTTAAAGCTGTTTTGTATCAGAAGTATAAGGATGCATATGCCTAAAGCATTTGTAAAGCTCATTGGAACATAAATGCTTTTTACAATGTCAAGTGCACTGGAAAATGGCTTTGACATGAGCAGAATCAATAGCATTTCAATACTTTCGATAATGATGCCCCCGGCAAGCCCATATAGCCATTTCTGATATCGGAATCCTTTCTTATAGATCAAGGCAGAAAGGAAACCGGCAAGGACTGTTGATATTGCACAGGGAACGGAGGTTATTCCGCCGATATCATATAAAAATCTGTGCAAGCCGGCAATAATACCCGATACAATACCCACAAAGGGGCCGCAAAGTATGCCTCCGGTCATTACGCCGATAATTCGCGTATTAGCTATCGCACCTAATACGTCTGTTCCTGTATATGTACTTATAATACCAAATACGGCAAAAATTACAGATAATATCAGAAGGTCTGATTTTTTAAATGCATCCTTTTGTATTATTTTCTTGAAAATGGAAAGGTTTGAAACAATAAAAGCCACTATAATTACATAAATTAAACTGTTTATCAGGTTCTTAATAAGATCAATCATTTGATACTTTTTAATCTCCTTTTCATATTTTAAAAAAAGCAAAAGAAGGACTATCAATGAGATATTCCTTTTATAATATTTTACCTTCTTATTCTGAATTTTGCAAATAATTTTGGGGCAAGGTATCCCTTGCCCCAATGCTTTACCAAACCTCCGGAAAAGCAGCGCCAACATATAAATCTTCCAATTTAGTCTTATGTCCTTGTTCCATTGCTGCAAGTCCAAGGAATGTTTCCTTTTGTTCTTTATCGGTACTTATAGCTGCAAATCCTTTATACATATCCATTGCTTCTTCTTCCCTTTTCATTGCCAGGGCAATAGCATCAGCAGGCTTCATATCAATGGAAAGCTTAGGCTTGTCTACTGATTCCGCAACCTTGTAGTCTGCAGTCGAGTCGAACTCTAACTTCTTTCCGGTATCTTTAAAATAATCTTGAAGTATGACTTTATGCGATAATTCGTCTTTTGCCAGGTTCTCAAATATATCAGAAATGTTCTTGTCCCTGGTTTTCTTGGCAACATCCCGATAGAAGGAATAAGCTTCCTCTTCGTTTTTTATTGCATCCGATATTATTTTTTTGTATTCTTCAAGAGTCATTTTACAACCCTCCCTTTGTTAACATTATAACATAATTATACATAATAAATAGTCTTTTTTAAAGGCTGAATAACTAATGCTGATTTGCTTTGGTGCAGGATACCGGGTGTAAAACCATACAAAAACTCCAGTATTTTATACAACTTATCTAAAAATGATAAGATGCATCAATATACTGGAGCCTGAGCGAACCATTTTGAAATATATTACTTCTTCAATTCCTGTTTTCCGGTGACTTTGCTTTTATCATCAATTTTGAAAGTGGATTTGGCATCATCTGTTGTAAAATATACATTCCCGTCGATGGTTCCATCAACCAGCTCAAAGTTCTTTGCAGAAACATAAACATCACCCTTAAAGGTTCCCCCCTGGATTCTGGCATTTGGGCTTTTGACAGTAAGCTTTGGTGCTGTTAGTGTGTATCTTGCTGTTACGTTTTTGTCTGCATCCTGCGCGTAAAGAGCTATTTTACGCTTGAGATCCTTAGCCGGATCGTTCTTGTCATGGAATTCGCCTTCCAATATAAGATCCTCGTTAATTGACAAATCCTTTGTAGTGCATATTATCCAGGTGCCATTACTGCTTATAGCCTTTTTGAAGGCATCGGCATCAGCTACGATTGAGGCGGTTGTAACTGCATCCGGAGTTGCCTCCGGCGGCGTTGCCTCCGGCGGTGTTGTCTGTGGTGGGGTCTCAGGGGCTGCAGGCTCCGGAGCACAGCCTGCCAATAATGCAATAATAACCGCAAATACTAATACTATGACTTTTCCTTTCATCGGAAATCCTCCTTGCATTTATATATACTTTAAATTACATTATTGCCTGAATGATAGAATTTAATGTATCACTGCAAGCCGGATACACACCGGCATAAATATTAATTTTGAAAGGAACTGCCAACAATATATTTAACATTAAGATTCTTTGTCAAAAAAGAGGAAAATTTGATTACACGTCGAATAAGATAGTGGATATAGGACCATGGGTCTACATATATTCAATAAATAGGACCAGAGAACTATATATTGATTGGATTATTACAAGATTTTACAGGAGTGGATTATATGCAGGAAGCAGCAGGTGCTTTTAAATTATATATCGCAAAGAATAATGCAGTTATGATACAGGCTGCTGACAATCAAAAAGCAGTGTTTTATTTTTTTATTATACTTCTGATAACGGCTGCTCTTGCTACTATACATTATTGCGCAGCCAGAAATCGGAGAGGGACTGTGAACAGTAAAAAAGAAGGCGTAATTAGTTATCGGACAATAATTCAACTTATGCAGGAGGGATTTGTATTATTTGAGATAATATACGACCAGAGCGGGAAGCCGATAGATTATTATCTTATTGATTCAAATGAAGTAGCTGAAGTTATTAGCGGAATTGAAAGGCAAACGTCAATTAATAAATCGATTTTTGATATTTTGCCTGATTCGGCTGCGGAATTGGCAAAAAAATTGAACAAAATCACATTTACAGGAGAACCATATAAGGATGAAATATATGTCAAGGAATGGGGAAAGTATTTATCTGTAAACATGTATGAAGCAGAAAAAAAACAGCTTGCAGTTATGTTTTCAGATATTACCCAAAAGAAGCTGGCGGATGAGGCCATGCAGAAGCAGAAGCTCAGCTATGAGGCATTGTTCAGAAATTCTTCCGATGCCATTATCCGGTTTGACCAGAATCATAACATAATTGACATAAATGAGAAATTTACGGAATTATTCGGATATACCCTTGATGAAATATATGGCAGGGAGGTAGACAGCGTAGTAGCTCCGAAAGAAAAGTTCGATGAGGCAAAAGTATTGACAAAAAATGTGCTCAACGGGAATATAGCCGCTATGGAGGAATCTGTACGCTTAGGTTCAGATGGGAAGCTCAGGGAGGTAAGTGTAAAAGGTGTCGCAATTGTTCTGAATGATAAAATCATTGGCGGCTATGGTATATATACAGATATATCCAGAAGGAAAAAAGCAGAAAGAGAATTAATGTATATGAACTATCATGATCAGCTGACCGGCCTTTATAACAGAAGATTCTTCGAGGAGGAATTGAAACGCCTGGATACCGAAAGAAATCTGCCGATTTCCATTATTATGGCGGATGTTAACGGATTGAAGCTGTTTAATGATGCCTTCGGCCATGCTGAAGGTGATAAGCTATTGGTTAAAGCAGCTGAAATAATCAGGAAGGAACTGCGGGAAGACGAGATATTGGCAAGGCTGGGAGGAGATGAGCTGGTTATTCTATTGCCAAGGACTGATTCAGAGGAAGCAAATAAGATAGTCAATAGAATAAGAGCTTCCATTTCAAACATACGGCTGAAATCCATAGAGCTTTCAATATCCTTCGGATGGGCTACAAAGAACAGTGCCGATCAGCATATGAATGATATATTGAAAAATGCAGAAGATTATATGTACAGGAATAAATTGTTTGAAAGTCCCGATATCAGAGAGAAGAGGATAAAGGCAATAATTAATTCCTTTTATGACAATAACAGTGAAGAAGAACAGCATTCAAAGCGGGTAAGCTCCTTGTGCGAGGCCACCGGTGCCGCTATGGGAATGGACGAGGCTGCCTTGAAGGAGCTTAGGACATTGGGCTTGCTTCATGACATCGGGAAAATTGCAATTGATAATAGTATACTGAATAAATCGGATCAGCTTACAAAAGAAGAATGGAATGAGATTAGGCGCCATCCGGAGATAGGATATCGGATACTAAGCTCAGTTAATGATATGGCGGAATTGGCGGAATTCATACTCGCACATCATGAGCGATGGGATGGAAAAGGTTATCCGAAGGGAATAAAAGGAACGGACATACCGCTGCAGGCAAGAATTACAGCAGTGGCAGATGCCTACGACGCAATGACAAGCAAGAGGGCATATCGGGATCCCTTGCCTGAAAGCGCTGCAGTGGATGAGCTTGAAAAAAATGCAGGTACACAGTTTGATCCTGAAATAGTGCGGGTTTTTATTAACAAGGTAATAAATTAAAAATTTAAAACTTCTGTTGACATTGACGTTACGTAAAGGTGTATAGTAATCTTATCGGACTCAAGGCGGTGATGATATGGAATACACGGTGCAGAAGCTGGGAAAGCTTGCAGGCGTCAGCACGAGAACCCTGAGGTATTATGATGAGATTGGAATTCTTAAGCCGGCCAGAATCAATGCATCAGGATATCGAATATACGGGCAGAAGGAAGTTGACAGGCTTCAGCAGATTCTCTTCTACAAAGAGCTGGGAGTGAGCCTGGACAGGATAAGGGAAATCGTGACGTCACCTTCTTTTGACGGAGCTAAAGCACTGCGGGAACATCACAAGAAGCTGCTTGAGAAAAGAGAGCAGTTGGATTTGCTGATTGCTAATGTAGAAAAAACCATAGCGTTAACAGAAGGGAGAATTAGTATGACCGATAAAGAAAAATTCGAAGGCTTTAAGCAAAGGCTGCTGGATGATAATGAGAAAAAGTACGGAAGGGAAGTTCGGGAGAAGTACGGAGAGGATGCGGTAGAAAAGTCATATAATAAAATAAAAAACATGACTAAGGAAGAATATGATGAACTGACAAAGCTGTCTGGGGAAATGACGAAAACCTTGGGCGAGGCATTCAAAACCGGTGACCCGGCAGGAGATTTGGCACAGAGGGCTGCGGATTTGCACAGGCAGTGGCTGACTTTCTACTGGGACAGCTATTCAAAGGAAGCCCACGCGGGGCTTGCGCAGATGTATGTGGATGACGAGAGGTTCAGAGCTTACTATGACAAAGAACAGCCCGGCACGGCAGAATTCCTGAGAGATGCAATTCTCATATATACCGGAATGAATAAATAAGAGCAATAACCTTGGAGGACACGGGGAGAGGACACGGGGACGTTTCTCCTGTCCCGCTGAAAGCGGGACAGGAGAAACGTCCCCGTGTCCTCTCCCCGTGTCTTTTGTTACAGTTTTATTAAAAAGCAAAGAAGCAGAAGGGCATTTGCATAAACTTGTAGAAATACCATAAAGAGCATAAATACTACAAAATTCATTTGTTAAGGAGTAAATTATGAAGCGTATTTCAAAGTTCATCATTTTTTTGCTTGCCCTTTCATTAATAATATCTGTATTTTCAGTTTCAGCAGCTCCGGAGGCCCCGGAGAAGGAGGAGCTTAGGGGAGTATGGGTTGCAACAGTGGCAAACATAGATTATCCTTCAAAGCCCACTGCCGATTCAGCGGTATTGAAAAGTGAAGCCTTAAAAATACTGGATGATGCTGAGGCTATGGGCCTGAATGCGATTTTTCTGCAGGTCAGGCCTGCTTCAGATGCCCTTTATAAGTCAAAGCTTTTCCCCTGGTCAAAGTATCTGACGGGGGAACAGGGACTCGCACCTGATAATGCCTTTGACCCCCTGGAGTTCTGGGCAGCAGAGGCGCACAAGCGCGGAATGGAACTGCATGCATGGATCAACCCTTACAGAATCACAAAAAAGACTCCAAAGGAGCCAAAGCATGACCTTGCTTCTCTTGATCCGTCCAACCCGGCCAGATTGAAACCTGAATGGGTCGTGAAGCATAGTGACGGCAATCTTTATTACAATCCGGGAATTCCCGAAGTCAGAAAGCTGGTAATAGACGGAGTGCTTGAAATTATAGAAAATTACGATATCGATGGTATACATCTGGATGACTATTTCTATCCTGGAAAGGACTTTAACGATAAGGCAGCTTATGCAAAATATGGAACAGCTTATGGCAATATAGATGACTGGCGAAGAGAAAATGTAAACAAGCTTATCAGCGAGCTTTCGAAGGCCGTAAAGGCGGCCGGTGAAGCTGTAAGCTTTGGCGTCAGCCCCTTCGGTATTTGGGCAAATAAAAGTGCAAATACGCTGGGAAGTGATACGAGAGGCATGCAAACCTACTATGACCAATATGCTGATACAAGGAAATGGGTAAAGGAGGGCTTGCTGGATTACATAGCGCCGCAGCTGTATTGGTATATAGGCTACGAAATTGCAGATTACAGCAGGCTGCTGAGCTGGTGGGCCGATGTGACTGCGGGTACGGGTGTTGATCTGTATATCGGACAGGCAGCATATAGAACCGGGGATGCAGATCCAAAAAGCCCATGGTATGGTATTGCCGAGATGGAAAAGCAGCTACAATTGAATTCTGAAAACAAGGAAGTAAAAGGAAGTATATTTTTCAGCAACAGGTCTTTATGCAATAATCCGGCTTTAAGTGAGGCTTTGAAATCTTTGTATAAAAAGAAGAGCAGTATTCCGGTCAGCGTTTCACGTCCGGCTGAAGATATACAGACTACCTTGGAAAAATATTACCTGAACGGTTCATCTGATCCGGAAAAGCCTTTGTATCTGAACGGAGTACCTGTGGAAAACAGGTCGGCCCGGGGATACTTCGGAGTTTTGGTACCCCTGACGGAGGGTGCAAATTCTTTTACACTATCCCAGGAAGCCTCAGAGGTGACCCGTGTGATATACAGAAAAACCGCTGATTCCGAACCGGCAAAAATGAGCGGGGCTGAGATAATTTCAGCTTCAGTCTTTCCGCAAAGCCAGGAGTACCGTAATCCCGGGGAAAAAATAACTCTTTCCTGCGAAGCTCCTTATGGCTCAACGGTAACGGTGCAGATAGGCGGGAAAAGATATTCAATGAAACCTTCAGGCGCAGTGACAGGAACCTCAGGGCTGTATGCAGACAAATTTACCTGCGAATATACTATTCCGGCATATAAGGGCACTCCCCGTAATATAGACCTGGGGAAACCGGTTTATACAATGAATTACAAGGGTACGGCCAAGAGCTGTACCGCCCCCGCAAAGATCGGTGTGATAATGAAAGGTTCACCATTCTATGCAAAGGTTGAAAAAGAGGTCATATATACATATAATGAGGCAAGCTCTTCAGATGGAGCAGCCTATGAGTTGTACAGCGGAATGTTTGACTCTGTTACCGGAATGTCGGAGGGATATGTCCGTCTGTCCCTGGGGCAATGGGTCAAGGACAGCGATGTTGCGGTATATACTTCCAAGGCGCAATCAAGGCCGATTATAAAGGATACTGAGTATATATCCGGGGATGGGTGGGATTCTTTAAAACTTGATATCTCAGCTCCGCCTGCTGCTATTGCAGATTTTGACGGAGCCCTGCTGAAAATTAATGTATCAGCCGATTCTCAGGCAGCATCTCCTGAACTGCCGGATGATTTACCTTTTTCATCTGTTACTGTTGCAAAAAAAGTGAACAATACGGAGTATACCATGGCATTGAAAAAAAACCGGAGCATAAGCGGTTATTATATACAAAAGACTGAAACAGGACTGGTGCTGAATATAAAAAGGCCTGTAAAATCAAATAATAGTGATGAGCCTCTTTCCGGCCTGGCAATTATGCTTGACCCCGGCCACGGAGGCAGTGATACAGGCGCAATAGGCCCTCTCGGAACAGAGTATCCGGAAAAGGCCATAAATCTGAATATTGCATTTAAATTACAGTCGGAGCTTGAGCAGCTCGGGGCAAGGGTATTTCTGACAAGAGCGGCAGATGTGAATGTGTCCCTGGAAGAGCGCCTTGCAGCCTCCAGAAATGCAAAGCCTGATATGTTCCTTTCTCTTCATTCCAATAGCATGGCGGAGGATGTTGATATATCCAAAGTAGACGGATTTGCAGTTTTCTACCGGGAAAAACTTGCACTGCCATTGGCAGAAACAATATTCCAAAATACATTGACACATCTGAACAGAACCAACAAAGGGCTGCATAACAAGAATTTTTATGTTTTAAGGGGTACCTGGACACCATCTATCCTTGTTGAAAGCGGTTTTGTCCCGAACCCATATGAATTTGAATGGCTGATTGATGAGAATGAGCAGGCCGGGCTTACCCAGAGCATAGCGAAATCTGTAGTTGAATATTTCAAGTAAGTAATGAACATACTCTTTTTTTTGATAATTTGATAGAATAAGAATATAGCTGAAGCAGGAGGCAGGCCCATGTCGGAACTCAGAAAAATGAAAGCAATAGTATTATTAAGTATCGCAATTATGACGGCTATAGTGATTTTACCCGCAAGTGCCGCAGTTGGACAACAGCCTCCTTTTTCTGAAGTCAAGGAAAAGCTTTCGGGAATTTCTAAAGAGGAAAAGGAGATTTTGCAGAAACTGTTCATACTTGCTCAGGAGATTGAAATAGCGGAGGCGGAGGCAGAGGAGCTATCCCGCGAAACAGAAGCAATCAGTAAAGAAATAAAAGGCTTGGAAGAGGATATAGCAAAAGAGGAGCTTGCTTATGAAAAGAAGCGGAAGAGCTTGGAGCAGGTTCTGAAAAGCTATCAGAGGATGGGAGCCGGATCATTCCTGGAAATCATCCTGGACTCGGACAGCCTGGGTACTTTTTTGCATAGGTTGAACATACTCCGGGATCTTACCAAAAATACCGGAACGCTTTTGGAGCAGCTGGAGTCAAGCGGCAGGAAGCTTGCAGAGGAAAAATCAAAACTATCGGAAAAGCTTGCATTGGTTAAAGATAAGGAAAGTATGTCAAGAACGGCGTTAGCTGATAAAAACAGGCTTAAGGCGGAAAAGGAGGCATACCTGGCATCCCTTAAGGGAGAGAAGGAGCATTACCAGGAATACCTTTCCAATCTGGAAAGGGTCTGGAATGAGCTTAAGCCTTTGCTTTCAGAGACCGCAAAGGAATTCTCCCGAATGATTGAAGAGGAGGGATTGCCTTATGATGCTTTAAAAATCAGCTTTTCTCTTTTTGAAGTCAAGGGAGCTATTGACGATGGGACTATAAACAAAATTATTTCAGAGAACCCCAATCTTGAAGAAATGATTTTTGCTTTTCATCAGGAAGCGGTTGAAATAAGGATACCTGATAAGAACCTTATATTGACAGGAACTTTTGCAATTCAGGAAGGACACACGCTTAAGTTTCAGGCCTTGGAAGGAAGTTTTTTTGGTTTGCCTTTGGAGAAGGGAGTTCTGGAGGAATTATTCGGAGAGGAAGGCATGATGCTGAATCTCGAGCCTCTGCTGGCAGGAAACGATATACATGCTGTAAGAATTAAAGAAGGGTTCATAGAACTGATTCATAGATTTTAATTTGTTATTGTATTTGGAGGGGAAATAATGATAGAAGCTAAGGGAGTATGTTTGGAGTATCCGGATGGTACCATGGCTCTTAAAAATATTGAGCTTTCAGTTAAACCGGGTGAGCTGGTATACGTAATCGGACCCAGCGGTTCCGGAAAGACAAGCCTGCTGAAGCTTTTCATGGGTGCGGAATATCCGACTGCCGGTTCCTTGAGGGTGCTGGGACAGCACATATCCAAGGGACAAGCATCAAGGATCAGGGGCCTGCGCAGAATGATCGGACCGGTCTTTCAGGATTTCAGGCTGATAAAAGGGAGAACTGCCTTGGAAAATGTCATGCTGGGAATGAGATTTCTGGATATCCCTTCCGGCTGCATAAGGGAAAATGCCGGAAATGCATTGAAAAAGGTGGGTTTGGAGCAAAAAATGCTTTCACTGGTAGAGCACTTGTCCTGGGGTGAATGCCAGAGAGTAGCAATTGCCCGGGCAGTATCAAGAGAACCGGTCTTGATAATAGCAGATGAACCTACAGGCAATCTGGATAAGGATAATGCCCTAAACATACTGGAATTGCTGAAATCCTTCAGAGATGACAATAAAGCCATAATCATCACTACCCATGCAACCCATTTGATTGAAGATGATAGATATGCCGTACATATCCGAATGGATAACGGGAACATGATCATGGAAAGGCCAGGGGAGCTTAGATGAAGAATATTTTGTATAATACCGGTTATTTCATTAAAGAAACAAAAACAATAATACGTTTGAACCTGCTGTCAAATATTTTATCTTTTCTAAGCATCGGGCTCATTTTTTTCATCCTCGCCATGATGATTTCCGGTTGGTGGGTAAGCAGCCATATTGTGCTTGCCATACAAGAAGAAGCGGAAATAAGCATATATTACAGTGAGGATATGGACGCTGCCGGTGCCGACAGGCTGGCCGAAGAGATTGGAAACATTGAGGGAGTACATGAAGCAAGGCTGGTTAGTAAAGAGGAAGCCTACAGCAGGATGGAAAAAATACTGGGGAAGGAAGCCCGTGTTCTTGAGTATTTGGATGATAATCCTTTCAATCCCTTTATAGAAGCGAAAATCCAAATAGAAGATATAAGCCTGATACTGGAAAAACTAGATCTGATTGAGGGTATTGAGCATGTGAGGGATAACAGGGAAGTGCTGGAACGCATCCTCGGAATTTCACAGACAATAAAGGTATTGGGATACCTTATTATAACCGCTGTCGGAATATCCACAACAGTTATAATATCCCACATTATCAGAATGGGAATATACGACTGCAGAGAACAGATAAATACCTTGAGGCTGATGGGAGCGCCTGAAGCTTTTATCGGTTTTCCCTTCATACTGGAAGGACTTCTTCTCACCATGGGAGGAGGCGCGTTATCCTCAGCCTTGGCAGCATATGCATTGAAGTATTTATATACACAGGCAGCCGGCCCGATAGCCTTCATTCCACTTCCGCCCCGGGAGGCCTTGGCTTCCAGCCTTGTTATGCTGATTATGTTTCTGAGTGCCTCATTGGGAACTGTCGGGGTCTTTTTCGGATTGTCATCGGCAAAAAACTGAACAAGAAAATGCACATGGGCGGATATCATAAGCTTTGCATATTTATGGTATAATTAATGCATAACAAAGGAGGTAATGCAAATGAGTTTTAAAATGACCGGCAAAGTTACCTGGGTAGGGAAAATAGACTGGGAGCTAAGGAGATTTCACGGGGACGAGTATTCAACTCACAGAGGTTCTTCTTACAACTCATATCTTATAAAGGACAAGAAGAATGTACTTATTGACACCGTTTGGGCACCTTTTGCAAAGGAGTTTGTGGAAAACCTTAAAAAGGAGATAGACCTGGATAAAATTGACTACATAATTGCAAATCACAGTGAAATTGACCACAGCGGGGCACTGCCGCTGCTGCTTGCGGAAATACCAAATACTCCCGTTTATTGCACAGCTAATGGGGCCAAGATATTAAAAGGGCATTATCATGAGGACTGGAATTTTGTAACGGTAAAAACCGGAGATACCCTTGATATTGGTGAAAGCAAGCTTACTTTTGTGGAAGCAAGGATGCTTCACTGGCCGGACAGTATGTTCGTGTACATGTCAGGTGAAAACATATTGTTCAGCAATGACGCTTTCGGACAGCATTATGCCTCGGAGCTGATGTACAATGACCTGGTAGACAATGCTGAATTATATCAGGAAGCAATAAAATACTATGCAAACATATTGACCCCCTTCAGTACCTTTGTCACCAAAAAAATAGAAGAAGTTTTAAGCTCCAATTTACCGGTGAACATAATTGCCCCCAGCCACGGGATAATCTGGAGGGACAATCCGGCCCAGATAATTCAGAAATACATGGATTGGGCAAAGGACTATCAGGAAAATCAAATTGTAATAGTATATGATACAATGTGGAACGGTACAAGAAGGATGGCCGAAGCTATAGCGGAAGGAATCAGATCGGTTGATAAGGATGTTGCAGTAAAGCTGTTTAATGCTGCTCATTCCGATAAAAACGATGTGATAACGGAAATATTTAAATCCAAGGCAGTATTGTTCGGTTCTTCCACTGTAAATAAGAGTATTATGCATGCAGTGGGCGGGATGTTGGATATGGTAAAAGGCTTGGGCTTCAAAAATAAAAAAGCAGCAGCCTTCGGCTCATACGGCTGGAGCGGGGAATCGGTCGGCATATTGACGGAAAGATTGAAGGATGCCAAATTTGAAATAGTAAGCGACGGAATAAAAGAACTGTGGAATCCGGACCAGGATGCAATGAACAGATGCGTGCAGTTCGGAGCGGATTTTGCAGGGAAGCTGTAGCCCGGAACTTTTCACAAAGATGCTGCGTCAAAACTGTGTACGGAAAAATATGCAGTGTCTTTGAAGGGAGAGTTATGCTAATAAAAATGTTTAATAAAAAAGCTTTTTTCAGGTCTGTTTCATTGGTTATGTCCATTGCTGTGCTTCTGGGTGCAGGATTGCTGACAGGGTGCACGGTACCTGCAGAGGATAATACAGGCAGCAAAGCTGAGGATAATAACCCTCCTGCTGTGGAGGAAAGCATTGAGGATAGGATTATTCCCGAGTTTATGGCATTGGCGGAGGGAAATCCCAAGCCTGATGCAATAATTGAGTTCATGGACAAGAATATTTCAGAAGTTTCAAAGGAAAACGCATCCAAAATGCTTGATGAACTTGAAAAGTCCCTGAAAAACAATTTGCCGGAGCTGGAGGAGAGATATTATAGCACAGCCGTGCAAGAAGCCATGTTCAATGCGTATAAATCGGAATTTGATCTAAGCAAGCTTGACAGCATTCAAGATGGTGAAGTTAAAAGCCTAATTGATGAAACCAAGGCTATGGGCTATAAGGTGGAAACAGCGGAAGGTATGTTTTTTCCTATTATTAACTATGAGTTTCTTAAGAAATTCAGTTCTTATGCAGGGGATGACATGAAGGATTATATTGATATAATGGCAGCAGAGAGCAATAAAGTTCCCGCAAAGGATGGGGCTCTGGTGATAGGCTGGGATGAGGTAATTGAGAGGGCGTTGGCCCAGGAAAGCTTTATAGCGAAGCACAGCGGCTCTGCCAAGGCTGAAAGCATAAAGGAACTGCAGAAAAGATATATCATGTTCATTCTGTACGGATTGAATAATACTCCGCTTTTCAGCTACGATACAAAGACGATGAATCCTGAAGCAAAAGAAGTTTACATCAAAGCTGTAAAAGACAATGCAGACAGTGAGCTGATTAAGTTTCTGGGCGGATATATGGAAATCCTGGAGAAATCGGATTACAAGCTGTCTGAGGAGGCGGAGAAGTACAGAAAAGATGCCGAGGGGCAATATTAGCAATCAGACTTGAAAGAGCCAATAGTATGTGTTACTATTATGGTAATTGAATAGTTTAAGTACTGGGGGGGCTGGTAAGGCCGGCTGAGATAGAGAACATGAGTCTCTGACCCTATTACCTGATCTGGATAATACCAGCGTAGGGAAGTAACATGTTTATGATATATAAGCATAAATCCTTATAATGGGGTTTGTGCTTTTTCTTTGAATCCCCCTAGTGTAAATCTATTATGAAATAGGAGGATTTTTTTATGCAAACCAAAAAACTAACTTTTTCAGCATTGCTTGTAGCAATAGGCACAATATCGGCCAATTTGGTCTACATACCCGTAGGAGCAGCCAAATGCTTCCCGGTGCAGCATACTATAAATGTACTGTCTGCTGTGCTGTTGGGCCCGTGGTATGGCGTGGCCAATGCATTTCTGATTTCGCTGCTGAGAAACATATTGGGCACCGGTTCCCTTTTGGCTTTCCCCGGGAGCATGATTGGAGCTTTTATAGCAGGGATTTTGTATTTGAAATTCGGCAGGAAGCTATTTGCCGCAGCCGGAGAAATATTCGGTACGGGCATATTGGGCGGGCTTTTGGCTTTTCCCATAGCAAAATTTGTGATGGGGAATGATGCGGCCGCCTTTTACTTCGTAGTACCTTTCCTGATAAGCACTATTGGCGGCAGTATAATTGGCTATGTAATTCTGGGAGTATTGGAAAAAAGCCATGTACTGAAGAAAACAGGCATTTAGCGGGAGGAATTGATATGAAAAACGTTTTGACCATAGCAGGCTCGGACAGCTGCGGGGGCGCAGGAATCCAGGCGGACCTGAAAACCTTTTCCGCCCATGGGGTTTACGGGATGAGTGTTATTACTGCCATAACCGCGCAGAACACACAGGGGGTCCTGGCAGTTCAGGATATTTCAGTTGAATTGATAGAGAAGCAAATAGAAGCAATCTTTGAGGATATTAGGGTTGACGGTTTAAAAATCGGAATGGTCTCACAGATAGACACGATAAATGCCATAGGGGAAGAACTGCGTTACTATAAGCCTTCAAATATTGTACTGGATCCGGTTATGGTTTCCAAAAGCGGGTATCATCTATTGCAGCAGTCGGCAAAGGAAGCATTGATCAAAAGTTTGGTGCCCCTGGCAACAATTGTTACGCCTAATATTCCCGAAGCGGAAGTGCTTACCGGAATGAAAATCGGAAGTATTGAAGAAATGGAAAAAGCAGCAAGGGTGATTTTTGAAATGGGTCCAAGAAACGTACTTTTAAAGGGAGGCCATCTTGATGAGGATGCAACGGATATTCTTTTTGACGGCAGTAAAATTAGCTGCCTGAAAGGCAAGAGGATTAACACTAAGAATACTCACGGAACAGGCTGCACCCTTTCGGCGGCTATTGCCTCCAACCTGGCAAAAGGGTATTCTGTTGCGGAAGCTGTTGCATTGGCAAAGGAGTACATTACAATTGCAATCGAAAATTCCCTGTCCATAGGCAAGGGGGTAGGGCCTACAAATCATTTTTACACGTTATACAAGAAAGCGGGTATGCTGGATGAATAAATCAAACAATAATCTTACGCTATTAAGCTTCGCCGCTCTCTGGTTCGGGGCAGCTGTATCAATTGCTGAGATACTGACCGGAGGATTGCTTGCCCCCCTTGGCTTTAAGAATGGTATAATTGCAATAATAATCGGACATATAATAGGCACTTTGATTTTAGTGGCAGGGGGGATAATCGGAACAGAAACAGGGCTGCCTTCAATAGCGTCAACAGGAATATCCTTTGGCAAATACGGAGCTTATGTTTTTTCGGTACTGAATGTACTTCAGCTCCTTGGGTGGACTGCAGTCATGATAATATCAGGAGCAAGATCGGTCAATGAAATTGCAAAAGTATTGTGGTCCTTTGACAATATTTATCTCTGGAGTGCCGTAATAGGCGGGCTGATTTGTTTGTGGATATTTTTTGGAAATGTCGGTGTGAAAAAGCTTAACCTGATTGCCGTAGTGCTGCTTTTTATACTTACAGTAATGCTGAGTGCGGTTGTTTTTAAGAATAGTGAATTATTCAGCAGCTCGGGGGACGGCACCCTATCCTTCGGGTCTGCCATAGAGCTGAATGTGATAATGCCTTTATCATGGCTTCCCCTGATAGCAGATTATACAAGGTTTGCAAAAAGAAAAGGAGATGCTGTTACAGGAAGCTTTCTGGGATATTTTACGGGAAGTACATGGATGTACACAATTGGTCTTGGCGCTGCTATTGCATCGGGAAATTCAGATCCGGGGGCAATGATGCTATCGGCAAACTTAGGGTTCACTGCCCTTGGCATTGTGATATTGTCAACTGTAACGACTACCTTTCTTGATGCAAATTCGGCAGGAGTGACATTTTTGAATTTATTCCCAAAGCTGAACGAAAGAAAGACTGCATTAGGCATGGGAGCAGCAGGGACTTTGATTGCAGTAATAGTACCGATAGAACAATATCAGAATTTCCTGTATGCAATAGGGTCGGTTTTTGCACCGCTTTTTGCAATATTGCTTACGGAATACTTTGTTTTAAAGAAAAGCAGGAAGCTTCAGGAGGGATTGCTTGCAAACTGGGGAGCGTCAGCAGTATGGGTTGCGGGTGTAATTATGTATTACCAGTTCATCAAGCTTGATTTTGTACTTGGGGCGACAGTTCCCGTAATGATAATCACCGGATTGTTATATTGCTTATCATGGAGGTGGACAGAGAGTTGGATATTATTGGAGAAGCATCGGAACTGCTGATAAGGATAAAAGAATACAGGCCTTTAATTCATCATATTACCAACTATGTTACTATGAATGATTGTGCCAATGCCGTACTTGCGATCGGGGGCTCTCCCATAATGGCAAAGGACCCTTCAGAGGTTGAAGAGGTGGCGGCAATGTCAAGAGCATTGGTGCTCAATATGGGGACGCCGGACAATAATAATTTCAGATCAATGCTGCTGGCAGGCAAAAAGGCAAAAGAAATGAGGATTCCTGTAATTTTTGATCCGGTTGGTGCCGGAGCTACTTCCTTCCGCAGAGAGATCTGCTGTAAGCTGCTGTCGGATATCAAGCCTGATGTAATTAGAGGGAACATTTCGGAAATTATGTATTTGGCAGGCAAAGACCGTTATTCTTGCGGAGTAGACTCCAATTGGGATATTGATAATGCTGTGGGGATAGTTCAGGGCTTGGCGAAGGGTTTAAATTGCGTTGTTGCTGCCACAGGCAGGGAAGACCTGGTTTCAGACGGAAGCACTGCTTATATAATAAATAACGGACATGAGATGCTTTCAAAAATCACCGGAGCGGGATGCATGACTTCATCCATTGTCGGCACTTTCTGCAGTATGACGGAGGACTATTTGACGGGGGCTGTGGGAGGCGTAATGGTTATGGGAATTTCAGGACAGCTGGCAAATGCATGTTTAATGCCCAATGAAGGCATAGGAATGTTTAAGGTAAGGCTTTTTGACAGTATGTATAATTTGAACAGGGATATATTTATGAGAGAAGGTGTGGTATATGCCGGATAAAGGGTTGGTGAACTATTCTTTATATCTGATAACCGACAGAAAAGTACTTGGAGGGAAGGAACTGCTTGACTGCATTGAGGATGCAATAAAGGGCGGAGTGACATTAGTGCAGCTTAGGGAAAAGAATATAAATACTTTTGATTATTATAACCTGGCTTTAAAGGTTAAAGAGCTGGTAAGGAAATACGGTATTCCTCTTATAATTAACGATAGGGTTGATATAGCATTGGCGGTGGATGCGGAGGGAGTGCATCTGGGCCCTGAGGATTTGCCCATAGCGGCTGCCAGAAAACTAATGGGGCGCGATAAGATAATAGGCGCCTCTGCCAATTGCATTGAAGAAGCACTTGATTTTCAGAGACAAGGAGCAGACTATCTGGGGATTGGTGCATTGTTCCCGACCAAAACAAAAGGCAATACCGAGCATGTAACACTGACCCAATTGAAGGCAATAAAGGAAGCAGTACATATACCCATAGTGGGCATTGGTGGGATAAGCACTGAAAACGCCGCTTCAGTCAAAGCAGCGGGAGCTGACGGAATAGCGGCGGCCTCAGGAATCCTGGGAAGTGAGAATATAGTTGAAGCTGCTCGCCGCCTTAAGGGGTTATAATATTTCCTTTGAAATATGTCGAATATACCGTTATAATGAATATACAATCAAATAAAAGATAGAACTGTTGCACAATACAAGAATAATGCGACGGGGACATGGGGACGCGAGGACACGGGGACGTTTCCCCTGTCCCACTTCCAGTGGGACACGCGAAACGTCCCCGTGTCCTCGCGTCCCCATGTCCTCGCGTCGCATTATTCTTCATATGCGGAAAAAGGAGGATTTCTATGTGGAAAGAGTTTAAGGCATTTGCAATGAAAGGGAATGTAATAGATTTGGCGGTTGGTGTTATAATCGGCGGAGCCTTCGGGAAAATAGTCTCTTCATTGGTCAATGACATAATAATGCCTTTTGTTGGCTTGCTGATTGGAAAGCTGGACTTTTCCAATTTATTCATAACCCTGGGCGACGGAAGCTTCAACACCCTGGCGGAAGCCAAGGAAGCGGGTGTCGCTACCTTGAATTACGGATTATTCATCAACAATATAATTGACTTTCTGATAGTTGCTTTTTCAATATTTTTAATGATAAAGCAAATAAACCGTATTCCGAGGAAGGAGGAAGAACCTGCCCCTGTTCAAACAAAGTCTTGCAAGTACTGCTTCAGTGAAATACATATTGATGCAAGCAAATGTCCCCACTGTACTTCAGATCTGAATGACTGATTCATATTAGTATAGGAACAGCATGTAGATAATACTCTGCATGCTGTTTTTTTTATCAGCTGATTTAATTGCACCAACGATAAAGGTTATCATATTTTATAAATAATATTTATCGATAAACATTGATAATGTTTATACAATATGATAGAATGAAGTAGTAATAAATATTTAACAAACAATTTGGAGGAGGAAACATGAAAAAAGTATTATCAATCGTTTTAGTACTGACATTAGCACTTTCAGTACTGGCCGGATGTTCAGCACCTGCAGCACCGGCAGAACCTGCAAAACCGGCAGAACCAGCGGCACCCGCAGCAGAAGGCGGCAGTATTGTTAAATTAGGCCTTGGACATATTACTACAATTGCCAAGTCAAAGGATCTTGGGAAAGATGCTGAAGGCAAAGAAGTTCTTCCTTTAGGACAGGTTGATACAGTTATGGCTGCTGTTGGCTTCGACAAGGATGGAAAAGTTGTTTCAGTGACTATTGACAATGCACAGACTAAGGTTACGTTTGATGCAGCTCTTCAGGTTACATCAGATATAAAGGCTGAAGGCAAGACAAAGGTAGAGCTTAAAGAAGAATATGGAATGATTAAGGCTTCATCGATAGGCAAAGAATGGTATCAGCAGGCTGAAGCCCTTGGACAATGGATGGTTGGCAAGACTGTTGATGAAATAAAGGCTATGAAGACAAAGAACAAGGATGCATCACATCCTGCAGTTCCTGATGTCCCGGAGCTTACATCATCTGTTACCGTATCTGTACAGGAATACATTGCAGCAGTTGCGGAAGCTTATGAAACTGCTGTCGATGTAGCAGGCGGTGAAAAGGTTGGACTTGGACATGTTATAACAACAGGTAAATCAAAGGGGCTTGGAAAAGATGCAGAAGGCAAAGAAGTCCTTCCCTTCGCCCAGGTTGATACAGTCATGGCAGCTACTGCCTTTGACAAAGACGGCAAGGTTGTTGGAACTATCATAGATAATGCACAAACTAAGATTACTTTTGACAATACCGGTAAAGTAACTGCAGATAAAGCAGCTGAATATCCGACAAAGGTAGAGCTTAAAGAAGGCTATGGAATGATCAAGGCTTCATCGATAGGCAAAGAATGGTATCAGCAGGCTGATGCCCTTGGACAGTGGATGGTTGGCAAGACTGTTGACGAAATCAAGGCTATGAAGACAAAGAATAAGGATGCATCACATCCTGCAGTTCCTGATGTTCCGGAGCTTACATCATCTGTTACCGTATCTGTACAAGAATATATTGCAGCAGTTGCGGAAGGTTATGCAAACGCAAAATAAGACGTATAAATATTAAGGGACACGGGGACGAAGGGACACGGGGACGTTTCGGGACACGGGGACGTTTATCTTGTCCCGCTGAAAGCGGGACAAGATAAACGTCCCCGTGTCCCGAAACGTCCCCGTGTCCCTTCACGGATTTTTTGCATAAAACATGGATTATTTGCTATAATAGCTTTGCTAATAAAATTAAGGGTGATAAGAATGAAGAAAACTTCCGTTATTGTAATTACATTGGTTATACTGCTTTTGGTTTTATCAGGATGCGGGAAAGCTCCGGAATTAGTATTAACTAAATACAGTGACACCTTTTTCGGAACTTTTGATACACTGACTCAGGTAGTGGGCTATAACAAAAGCGAGCAGGAATTTTCGGAGTATTTTGAGAAGATACGCGCTCGTTTTGAAGAACTGCATAAGCTGTATGACATATATAATGATTACGAAGGTATCAATAATATCAAGACAATAAATGAAAATGCGGGAATCAAACCTGTAAAGGTGGATAAGGAAATAATAGATCTCATATTGTTTGCGAAGGAATGGCATGCAAAAACAGGCGGGCGAACCAATATTGCAATGGGTGCGGTGCTTTCAATATGGCATGATTATCGCGAGCGGGGAGAGGGCGATCCCGTGAATGCCGAGCTGCCTCCTTTGGAAAAGCTTAGAGAAGCAAGCAATCATACTGACATAAATAAAATAATAGTGGATGAAGCAAATAGTACGGTATTTCTGGCCGATAAGGAAATGCGCCTTGATGTCGGAGCCATAGCAAAAGGCTATGCCACGGAGCTAGTTGCCAAGGAAATTATGTCGGAGGGTTTTACTTCAGGCATCATAAGCCCAGGGGGTAATATCCGCGTACTTGGAAAGCCTCTTGACGGAATGCGTGAGTACTGGGGTATAGGTATACAGGATCCGGACAAAATGTTTATAGCTGCAGAAGAGAATCTGTTGGATACGATATTTGTCAATAATGCTGCAATAGTCAGCAGCGGGGATTATCAAAGGTATTATGTGGTTGAAGGCAAGATCTATCATCATTTGATTGATCCGGATACGCTCATGCCCGGGGAATACTACCGTGCAGTTACGATAGTTACTGAGGATGCAGGACTTGCGGATTTTTTGTCCACTACTGCATTTCTGCTGCCTTATGACAAAAGCCGTAAACTTGTGGAAAGCCTTGACAACGTTGAGGCGGTGTGGGTTATGCCCGATGGGAAGGTTGAAGCTACGGATGGGATGAAAAAGTTAATGAAAAGCCATGGTGCAACCGGTTCAAAAGCTGAATAACATATAAATGTAACAATTGCCTCCCGCAATGAATATTATGGTATTGTTCACTAGCTTTGCAGGAGGCGTTTTTATGGAAGTATTGACATTGGGCTCAAGAGGTGCAGCAGTAAAGCTTATACAAAGCCTATTGATAAGAATCGGATACAACCCGGGGCCGGTGGACGGTATCTTTGGACCGGTTACCCGTCAAGCGGTAAGGGAATTTCAGTTGGATAACGGACTTGAACCGGACGGTGTGGCAGGCCCGGCTACATGGAGCAGGTTTGAGAGATTCCTGATGGGTTATGACACCTATACTATCCGACCGGGGGATACGTTTTACAATATATCCGGAAGGTATTACACTACATTGAATGCTGTAATGACAGCCAACCCGGGAGTCGATCCCGGGAACCTCAGAGTCGGGCAGGTAATCAATGTGCCTTATGGCATTGATGTGGTTTTTACCGATATCGATTATACATATGAGATAATGGATAGAGACATAAGAGGGCTAAAGGTGAGATACCCATTTATAGAAGTGGGTATTGCCGGAAGAAGCGTCCTGGGGAAAAACTTGTACTATATAAAATTGGGAAACGGCCCTTCAGAGGTGTTTTATAACGGTGCACACCATGCACTTGAATGGATTACGGCTCCGCTGCTTATGAAATTTATTGAAAACTACGCCCGGGGATATGCAAGGAATTCCAGTATCCAGGGATATAATATACGTGACCTGTGGAACAGAGGCAGCATTTACATTATGCCTATGGTAAATCCGGATGGAGTAAACCTGGTGTTGGAGGGGTTGAAAAGAGATAATCCCTATTATGACCGGCTGCTTGCATGGAATGATACGGGCCTGCCCTTCTCACAGGTTTGGAATGCCAATATCAGAGGAGTCGATTTGAACCGCAATTATCCGGCGTCATGGGAGGAAGCAAAGGCACAGGAGCCTTCGCTGGGTGTAGACGGCCCGGGGCCTACCAGATATGGAGGGCCGAGCCCTCTTTCAGAGCCTGAGACACAGGCTGTCGTCAATTTTACAAGACAGCACAATTTTAAGCTGGTTATAGCCTATCATACCCAAGGAAGGGTAATATACTGGCTGTATAAGGGGATTAGGCCTCCCCGGGCATTGGAGATAGCAAATATTTTCTCGGAAATAACAGGATATGCAGTTTCGGGCGTGCCTTACGAAGCTGCTTACGCAGGCTACAAGGATTGGTTTGTGGAGCAGTATAGAAGGCCCGGGTATACTTTTGAGGTGGGAATCGGGCGGAATCCCATACCTATTTCACAATTTGATACAATATATAGGGAGAATGAAGAGGTACTGCTGCTGGCACCGATAGTGTAAAAATGACGGGTAACGCTAAACACACGGCTGTTCCACGAAATAACACAATACCAGATAGTTATTAATCGATATATCAATAGATCTCGATACGTTTGCTATTGTCGATCATTACTAACATACCTGAATATTTTTTTGCCGTGATTTCTGTGGGTTTTCGTGCCTTCAGTGTTATCGGTATCTTTATATACATTCTTCAAATAATGTGATTTATTGACGATATTCTATATAAGCGTGGTGATTGCATGAGCAGCGGTAAAAAAGAATTTTTTGAGAAGGATTTGTACAAGCCTATTTATGACTATCTTGCCAGCTTGGGCTATACAGTGCGCAGCGAGGTCAACCACTGCGATATTGCTGCCAGAAAAGAGAATGAGCTGCTTGTAGTGGAGATGAAAAAAACTCTTAACCTCGATGTCATTCTTCAGGCTGTTCAGCGACAAAAGCTTGCAGACATGGTTTATATTGCTGTGCCTAAACCGGGCAGGGGGCTTTTCTCCAGGAGATGGCAGAATCTGTGTTATATGTTGAAAAGACTGCAGCTTGGACTTATGGTTGTTTCGCTTAAGGAGGGCTGTTCCTTTGTTGAAGTCGTGTTTGAGCCTGCGGCCTTTGATATGGCTAAGAGCAAGAATCATAGCAAAAGGAAAAGGCAGGAGTTGGTAAAGGAGTTTGCCGCAAGATATGGAGATTTTAACACCGGAGGGAGCACAAGGGAAAAGCTTGTGACTGCATATAGGGAAATGGCAATACATATAGCCTGCTGTCTGATGAAATACGGCCAATTAAAGCCCAGGGAACTGAGACAGCTTGGCACCGACGAGAAAAAGACAACAGCTATACTTCAAAAGAATCACTATGGTTGGTTTGAAAACATATCCAAAGGCTTGTACGCAATAAACGATAAAGGAAGGCAGGAAGTATCAGAATATACGGAGTTGTATCAATACTATATGCACCTTGCAGAAGAGAAAAGCGAGAGTGAGGATAAATAAAGTGAATAAAACTACAAAAGCTTTGATATCCTTGGGAATCAATTGCCTGCTTCTTATAATCGCATATTTTGTTTCCGTATGGCTTAAAGCTGCTCCGCCAACCATAAAGCTGCTTTCGCAGTATGTTTCCTATGTACTGTTTGCTGCAGCTATGTTTTTCGGGTGGTGGTTCAACAGGAGCAGGGTGTTTTTTTGCTCCCTGACGCTGATGCTGTGCCAGTTGGCTCTTTTTCAGTTAATCCCTCAAGAACCGGATGCCGCCGAATATTTTTATATGATACTGTCAATGACATCGGTATATATACCCCTTAATATTCTGGTTTTCTCAATTCAAAGAGAGAGGGGCATAGCGTCATCCTGGGGAAGGATGCGGCTGCTGTTTATTGCCGTGGAGCTTCTAATCGGCGCTTGGATAATATGGTACAACGATTCGGACTTACTTCAGCTTTTCAATATTAAGCTGTTTCCGGCCGACATAAGTTTTGTTCCGGATCTTTCCCATATGTCACTGCTGCTGTATTTTATCACTTTTATATTTCTTTTTGGCAGACAGGCTGTTACGGGGAAAAATCATGACACACCTTTTATGGGCATAACATTATTCTCCTTTGCCGCACTGATGTTTAATAAGGACTTAAATACCGCATCAGTGATGTTTGCACTATCCGGGCTAATGCTGTCAGCGGTGGTGATCCGGGCATCCCACAGCATGGCTTATTTGGATGAACTTACAGGACTGCCCTCAAAAAGGGCTTTGAAGGAGGAAATGCTTAAGCTTGGAAGCAAATATACCATAGCTATGCTTGATATTGATTATTTTAAGAAATTCAATGATACATACGGCCATGATGTGGGAGACGATGTGCTCAAGCTTGTGGCGGTTTGCATTAAAGGTGTCGGAGGCGGAGGGAAAGCCTTCAGATATGGAGGGGAGGAGTTTACAATAGTTTTTCCCGGCAAGACTGCGGAGGAAGCAATACCATATCTGGAAGAGCTGCGTGAATATATTGCAAACAGAGGTTTCATAAGGAGAAACAAAAACAGGCCAAAAGAAAAGCCTGCTGATATCGTGACAAAAAGCAGTTCATACAAAAAGCTTTATTTGACGGTAAGTATCGGAGCGGCGGAGAAAAATGAAAAATACAGAACGCCGGAAGAGGTTATTAAGGCAGCAGACAAAGCATTGTACAATGCCAAATCGAAAGGAAGAAACTGTGTGTGTAAATAGGACCGGGAGATATTATCTCCCCGGTCTAATAAACATTTGAGTCCAGTAATAAACTCCATTTTTATTTTTCGCACAGCCTACGCCTATTTCAGTAAAAGCCGTACTGAGTATATTTCCCCTGTGGCCCGGTGAATTCATCCATGCGTTCACAACTTCCTGAGGCGTTCTCTGCCCCATTGCAATGTTTTCTCCCCCCGCAGCCATCCTTATTCCGAAGGATTCTATCATGTCAAAAGGTGAGCCGTAGGTCGGGGATTGATGGGCAAAATAATTTCTGTTTATCATATCCTGGGACTTGTATCTTGCGCATCTGGAAAGCTGCCAGTTGGCCTTTAGAGCAGGTAATCCCCTTTTGGTACGCTCAGCGTTTGTCAGGCGTATTACCTCGTTTTCCAAGGAATTTATTGCAGTTGTTGTCGGTATCGTAAGCTTCTGGCCGGGGTAAATCAATGCCGGATTTTTTATATGAGGGTTCTTGGCAATTATTTCACTAAGTCCTACCTGGTGTTTTACCGCTATTTTCCACATAGTATCGCCGGAACGCACCGTATAGGTTATATCCGCAAAAACCTGCATTATAGATATTGTGAAGCACAGTACTACTATAAATGCTGTTACTTTCTTTTTCATTTTATCACCTCACAATTATTTTTGATGAATTCAGCTTTTTTATGTTAAGCAGATTATGTAATTGGAAAATGCAAATAGATTTATTAATAGTATCATCATGGACCGCCAATATTTTTAACTGCCGGCAATAAAATGAATAAATAAAAAAACGAGAGTCTGAAACTCTCGTTTTTTGACTTTATTATGTTTTATTTCTTTTCTTCTTCTACATACTGTTTTGCAAAGAATTCCTTGGTAAGCTTGATAATAACTCCGCTTAAGCCCATTACACCTATCAGGTTCGGGATAGCCATCAAGCCGTTCAGTGTATCTGCCAAATCCCAGAGGAAGTTCAAGCCGCCTACGGCACCGATAGCAACAAACGGTATCCACAGGATTCTGTATGCCATATTGATCTTGGGCCCGAACAGATACTCTGCGCAGCGCTCTCCGTAATATGCCCAGCCGAGAATTGTGGAGAATGCAAACAGCAGTATACCTATGGAGACTATATATCCGCCGCCGGGTATAGTAGCTTCAAATGCTGCTGTGGTCAATGCCGCACCTGTTTCGCCGCCGCTCCATACACCTGTTAACATGATTGACAATGCAGTAATTGAGCAGATTATTATTGTATCTACAAATACTTCAAATACTCCCCAAAGTCCCTGACGTACAGGATGGTCGGTTGTAGCTGCAGCATGAGCTATAGGAGCACTACCAAGGCCTGCTTCATTGGAGAATACTCCACGGGCAATACCTTTTGTCATAGCCATCTGCATTGTTGAGCCTGCAAAGCCGCCGAGGGCTGCAGTTCCTGTAAATGCGCTTCCGAATATTAATCCGAAAGCCTCTCCTACATGAGAAATATTAGAGATTATTATGAATAAACCACCGATAATATAGAATGCTGCCATAAACGGAACCAATCTCTCTGTAACTTGTCCTATTCTCTTGATACCGCCGATTATAACTATTGCTGACAAAACTGCCAAAACAATACCTGTAACCATTTTATTAACTCCAAAGGTTACTTCAAGGGAAGCAGCAACAGAGTTTGACTGAACCATGTTGCCTATACCGAAGGCAGCAATTGCTCCAAAGGCTGCAAATACAAGTGCCAGCCATTTCATCTTCAGTCCTTTTTCAATATAATACATAGGACCGCCGACGAAACGCCCATCCGGTGTTTTTTCTCTGTAGTTGATGGAAAGTACAACTTCTCCGAATTTAGTGGTCATTCCAAAAATAGCAGATACCCACATCCAGAAAACAGCTCCTGGACCTCCAACAGCTATAGCTGTGGCGACTCCGGCAATATTACCGGTACCGACTGTTGCTGCAAGTGCTGTTGCAACAGCCTGGAATGCGGTGATTTCACCTTCACCTTTTCCTTCCTTTTTGAACATCTTAAAAAGAGTGCTCTTAAGTATGTAACCTAGTTTTGCAATTGACATGAAATTAGTGCGGAAAGTGAGATAAACGCCTGTACCAACTAAGAAGATCAACATGTAAGGGCCCCATACAAAACCGTTAATAATACCGTTGAGTTCCATTATCTTGTCCATGGAATACCTCCTTGTTATTTTTATACATTAAATATCTTCCCAAATAACAAATTTAGGGGAGATATATAATGCTCAGAATAATAATATTGTATAATTTATTTTATCAATAATAGTAGTATTTTACAATATATATTTTTATACAATATTCATTATATTGAATTGTTGGAATTATCAGTTAATTTCTTGTTATCTATAATAATACAATGCAAGCAAGAAATTATGCAGTAATTTTTTAAATTTTTAATTTATTGATAAATTTCATCGTTTTCTATAAAATAGTAAATAGAAGCTGATAAAAGAATCCTGGCACTCAAAAAATTGAAAGGTGGGGTGATTCTTGGAAATTTTAACAAAGAGTATAAGTAACCTGGGCTATATAGCATATTCAATCATATGCTTAATAGCAATAATATTTGTGGTTTCCTTTATTACAATGGTGTTTGTCAGGGGGAAATACAAGGGGCTGCAAAATGAATTGTCGTCGGCTGCAGAAAGAAAGGATGCCAGGTTCAGGAGTCATGTATTAAGCGATATAGTAGAGGATTATAAAACCATATCTCTGGCTTCCAAAGGAGAAATCAACACTCAGGCAATAGTAGAGAAGAATTTAAGCATAAAGCTTAGAGGGCTGGGATTGGGAGAGCGGTTTGTAAAGAACTCAGTTTCATTGATGGTGGTGCTGGGGCTCCTGGGAACCTTCTACGGGCTTACAATGTCTGTCGGGAGGCTGGTGGAACTGCTGAGTACCAGCGGAAACAGCGATATACTTGTCAGTATGGATTCTGTTGTTACAGGGCTTATTTCTTCAGTAAGGGGGATGGCGGTAGCCTTCTCAACAAGTCTTGCGGGTGTTGGGGGTTCTATAGTGATTACGGTTTTGGGAATTGTGATAAATATCGAGGAGTCAAGACAAAGCCTCATGGTTCAATTGGAGGACTATCTGGATAATACTGTGGAGCAGGAGCTTCTTCAGAAGAAGGAATCGGAGCTTAGCCGCATCAGCAGGGTCATCGAGTCCTCTTTTGACGGTTTCAGTTCAAGGGTGGAGGATATTCTGCGCAGCACAGTACTGGATTTTTCGGACAAGCTTGCAGCAGCCAGCAGCAATATCGAGAATTCCGCAAGATGCCTTGATGAGACAATCATAAAGTTTGAAAAAGCGCTTTCGGTATTCAGCAGCAATACCAGAGATTTCAGTGAATTCAATCATAACCTGAGGGGTAATATTGAAAGAATGGATGTATCCTTCATAAATCTAAGGGAATCAATTGCGGAGACTTCAAAGAATATTGCTTCAAATCAGGAAGCAATGAACAGTTTCTCGGCGGCTGTGCAGCAGGCGGCAGCAGTTATTGGCAGTGAAAAAGGCACAGGAAGTGGGGGCAGATGATGAAAACAAGGAGAAGATATTTTGGGGGAGGAGCCGAGGCCAATGATTTCTGGCCGTCCTTCACAGATGTAATGTCTACCTTGGCATTGATACTGTTCTTTCTTATGCTGCTGGCCTATGTGCAGAACATAATATTCGGGAACAATCTTGAAAATGCAAAGCAGCAGCTGGAGATATCACGGGCGGAAATAAGCAGCGCGGAAAGAGAACTGAGACGTATAAGGCTGGAGGTGGATAAGACAAAGACGGCTCTGGCATTGTCTGAGCAGGAAATTGAGAATCAGAAAGCAATCATCGCTTTGAGCAATGAAGAGCTGGAAAGCCTCAGAGTACGCCTTCAGGGCATAGCCTTTCTGAGGCTGGATATACTGCAGAAGGTTAAAGAATCTGTAGAGCAGGAACTGGGGAGGTATAATGATAAGGGCCAGGAATTGGTATCTATAGGAGACAATGCAAATATCATAATTAATGAAAGCCTTGTTTTCGCTTATAATTCATACAAGCTTAAGCCGGAGGCGGAAGACCTCCTGACACAATTGGCCAAGGCTTTTGAAAGAGTGCTGGAAAACCCCGAGGTAAGAGAAAATATAGATGCCATAAGCATTGACGGACATGCCGACAGCATGGGGGGTTCGGCTTATAACAGGGAATTATCCGCCAGGAGGGCTACAGAGGTAATAAACTACATGTTCAAAGTGAATCCCAATTTGGAGGACAAGTACGGAGAATATTTTGCGGCCAACGGTTTTTCTGAATTCCGCCCCATAAGTACGGGAAATGACGAGGAAAGCAGGGCTGCCAACAGGCGTATTGAAATTTCCATAATAGTGAAGGATTCAAATATACAAAAGGTTATTGAGAAGTACCTGAATGAAACAGAGGAAATATTTGAAGAAAGATAGCGGAAGAATGAGGCTGATGACTTTGTCATCAGCCTCATTGCAGACTGAAGACAAAGTATAAAATTTTCGAGAGAATCCTTGAAAACAAAAAGGATTCTCTTCTTTTATGTCGAATATATACTCTAAAGTATTGATATGGTGGTGTTTTAGATGTTAACAAAGGATAAAGATGATATCCGCAGTCAGATAGAAATGTTGTGCTTGGATCAGCTTGTGCCAGAGGATCATCTAGTGAGAAAGCTTGAAGCTGCAATAGACTTCAATTTCATATATGACCTAGTGTCTGATAAGTATTGTATAGACAACGGACGCCCGAGTATTGATCCTGTGGTGCTCTTTAAGATTGTATTTATACAGTATATATTCGGGATTAAGTCAATGCGCCAGACTATTTCTGAAATACAAACAAATACTGCTTATCGCTGGTTTATCAAATATGGACTTAACGAACAGATACCTCATTTCACAACAGTCGGAAAGAATTATGTCAGAAGGTTTAAGGATACA
>JAKJBU010000039.1 GCA_022706825.1 Bacillota bacterium | reverse complement strand
ACTTCGGACGGTCTTTACCTTGGATGTTTATATAAACCCCGTCAGCTTCTTCAAAAAGAACCGGAACTTCTTTTCCCCCGCACAACTGATTCTTCTCTGCTGCTTTAGCCAGTTCTGTTTCTTCTTCCCTTACCTTTTGCCCTAAAGCCTGAACCACATTCCATACGCCACCATGGCTGATGCCTTGTCCTGTTAGCTCAGTTATATTATCTGCAGCATTGCGGTAAGATGTTATGCTGGCATTTTCTACTATCTTTTCCGCCAGGTTTGTTGATATCTGCCCTATTGTATCGAATCCTAAAAGTTCATCTAACAAATATATGAATGACTTTCTGTCTTCATCATCTTTACCTTCATAAATCACACGGGAAAATTCCACTTCTCCCATAAGAGTTTTTATTGATGTGTTCCTTCCCCCTCTATGTCTATATTTTGATTTATCTCTTTCTTCTGCGAGCCTCTTATCCATTGCCTCTAAAACACTTTTAAGAATTTCGCGAGCTATCTGGCAACCATAAGCATAAATTTCCTTTTCTAACCTATTGAATGATAAATCCTTTTCATTTACAATTATATCAATCATACAAATCACTCCTGTCTATGTTTTCTTGACAATTACATTTTACAGTTTGATTTGTATGATGGGAAGGGGTGTTTTGCCTCTTCCTTTATTTTTGCCAATTATTTTGCCAATGAAAATTATACTCTAAGGTTCTGCCCAATAAACAACCTGCATCAAACTCATATATATCCATGCATGCCCCTTATTGAAACCTCTCCGGACATTATCTCCCTGTATGAACCGTCTGCAAGCCTTACAACAAGGTGGCCTTCCTCGGATATATCCACCGCCAGCCCTGTAATTTCCTCCTTTTTGCTTATCAGCCTTACTTCTTTTCCCAATACCGCAGACTTACTTTTATAATCTTCCAGAAAGGCCTTGATGCTTCCATCTCTTGTAAAAACCCTGTAAATCTGCTCAAACTCGAACAGCACGGAAGCTGCCAGGGCTTTTCTGGATACAGGCATGCCGCTTTCAATTCTTACCGATGTGGCAATGCTTGATACTTCCTGGCCGAAGTCATCATTATCCATATTTGCATTTATTCCGATTCCTATAATAACATATTTTATCTCATCTTCCTCTGCACTCATTTCGGTAAGTATCCCGCAAAGCTTTTTGCCTCCTGCGACTATGTCGTTGGGCCATTTTATTTCTGCATCCAGCCGGCAGCAGCTTCGGATTGCATTAGTAACAGCAAGGGCAGCGACAATTGACAGCTTTGGCGCATCGGAAGGCAATATGTCAGGCTTCAGCATAAGGGTCATCCAAATTCCCTTACCCTTTGTGGAAACCCAATGCCTTCCAAGCCTTCCCCTTCCGCCGGTCTGTTCATCAGCTACAACTACGGTACCTTCCCGGAATAAACCTTCAGCTTTTTTCTTTGCATATGTGTTGGTAGAGTCAATACTGTCGAGATAAATTATATTCCTGCCTATGAACTCAGTATGTAAGTAAGGTTCAAGTTCGCTTGATGACAGGATATCAGGGCTCCCTACCAGCTTATACCCGCTGTTGGTATGGGATTCTATGCTGTAGCCTTCACTGCGAAGCTTGCTTATATGCTTCCAAACTGCAGTACGGGATACCCCCAGCCTTCTGCTTATCTCTTCGCCGGATACCGGCTGACCGCTATTTGCCCTTAATTCTTCAAGTATCCTGTTTTTCATACTTTCACCTCATTGCCCGTCCATGCTCAAAGCTTGGCTCCGGCACCTTAAGTCTCATACCACATGCTTTATATATTTATTTTACTATAACTCAATAAAAAACGCATCTCATGATGCCTTTTTTTCGCTAGGGAACCCTATGGTTCACGAAGGTGTCAGTTCCGCAGCTGAACGCTCCTTCATCGGCAGGGGGCTCCTCCCCCTTGCATCCCCCATTGTATAGGAAAGTATACTTTCCTATACAATAAAAAAATCAGACAATTTCTTGTCTGATTTTTTTAAAATCATTTCTAAAAATTACACATTGAAAGAAGAACGCCGGCTGCAACTGCAGATCCGATAACTCCTGCAACGTTTGGCCCCATTGCATGCATCAGAAGGAAGTTTGAAGGATTGGCTTCCTGTCCTACCCTTTGAGATACCCTGGCTGCCATAGGAACTGCGGATACCCCTGCTGAGCCTATCAGTGGATTTACCTTTCCCCCTGTCATTTTACACATTATCTTGCCGAATATTACTCCACCGGCTGTTCCTCCCGAGAAAGCCGCCAAGCCAAGGAATATTATTGCCAGAGTCCTGGGAGAAAGGAACAGTTCTCCGTTGGCTGTAGCCCCTACGGTAGTACCGAGGAAAATAACAACTATGTTCATCAATTCCCCTTCTGCGGTTTTCATCAATCTGTTCAAAGTACTCTGCATCATTGCCGCTTCTCTAAGCAGATTGCCGAACATGAGCATGCCTATCAGAGATGCTGCTGCAGGAAGAACCAATGAAACTACTAATGTAACCAATACAGGGAATACTATTCTTTCAAGCCTGGATACAGGCCTCAGCTGTTCCATTACTATTTCCCTTTCAGCTTTGGTAGTTAATGCCTTCATTATCGGAGGCTGAATCAGAGGCACCAGAGCCATATATGAATATGCGGCTACTGCTATTGGCCCCAGCAGATGAGGTGCCAGCTTTGCAGTAAGGTATATGGCTGTCGGTCCGTCCGCTCCCCCTATTATTCCTATGGAAGCCGCTTCCGGAATGTTAAATCCAAGCCCTGGTATAAAGTTCAATGCCAATGCACCCAGGAAGGTTGTAAATATTCCAAGCTGTGCTGCGGCTCCCAAAAGTATGCTTCTCGGATTGGCAATAAGAGGCCCGAAATCCGTCATGGCTCCAACTCCCAGGAATATGAGGGGAGGATATATCCCCAGCTTGACTCCCCTATACAGCCAATACAGCAAGCCGCCGGCATCTATCATCTTATGGGTATGTTCCCCTGTTACAGGATCTGCAACAATCTGATATACAGGTTCTGCATTGAGCCCTGCCAGAGGCAGGTTGGCAAGGAGCATCCCAAAGGCAATAGGTAATAATAATAACGGTTCAAAGCCCTTTACAAGAGCTAAGTATATCAGAACAAACGATATCAGTATCATTACTATTTCCTGCCATGTTATAGCAGAGAATCCCATGGTCAGAAAAAAATCATATAAAGCATCGACTAAAGACATTTTTATTCCCCCATTCACAAACCTAATTGCCTATTTGAGCACAATCAAAACCTGTCCTGTATTCACTGAATCTCCTGCATTAACTTCTATTGAAGCAACTACCGCGTCTCCTGCTGCCATTATTTCATTCTCCATCTTCATTGCTTCAAGTATGCACAGTACCTGTCCCTTTTTTACCGCTTCACCAACTTTAACATTAACTGCCAGTATAGTACCGGGCATCGGAGATGTAACTGTGGCTGCTCCGGCAGGCACTGCCGCAGGTGCCGATGCTGCTGCAGGCTTTGGTGCTGCCGCAGGCTTTGGTGCAGGTGGAGGCGCTGCTGCAGGTTTTGGCACCGGTGCTGCTGCCCGAGGTTCTGCAACAGTTCCTGCGTCTTTTACCTCTTCTACTTCTACCTCATAGCTTTTTCCGTTAACATTTATTAAAAATTTTCTCATTTCTTAATTCCTCCTATAATCTGTTAAGCATTTGTTCCTGCCTTCCAATTTTAGCCCATGCAGGAGTGCCGTCTTCAATTCTTTTGATTGATCTGATTGTCAAATTCCTGCCTCTCCCCATAAAAGCAGCTACAGCTGCGCTTATTACCGCTATCAGCTCTTCTTCGTCTTCATCCTCTTCTGCTGCTGAAAAGCTGACTGCTTCTGCAGGCTCTTCAATATTATCTATCTTGACTTCACTTTTTTTTTCTGCAGTTCCAGCCTTGGAAAAAAGCTTTAGCACATCAAGCATATATGATAGGCCGATGAGAACCAAGAATACTACTCCCATACCTACCAGGGTAACTATTAAGCCATATACAATCATTTCCTGTGCACTAGTCATTGCTATTCCTCCCTCTTTTATACAGGCAGGTTGCCGTGTTTCTTAGCCGGTTTGTTTTCTCTCTTGCTTGCAAGCATTTCAAAAGCGTTTGCCAGTCTCGGCCTTGATTCCTTCGGCTCGATTACTGCGTCGACATAACCCCTTTGTGCTGCTATATACGGTGTGGCAAACTTGTCTTTGTATTCCTGTATCTTTTCTGCTCTGGCCTGTACAGGGTCCTCTGCCCCTTCTATGTCCTTCTTGAATATTATATTGGCTGCTCCGTCAGGCCCCATAACTGCAATTTCGGCTGAAGGCCATGCAAATACCATATCTGCTCCAAGATCCTTGCTGCACATTGCAAGATATGCCCCTCCGTAAGCTTTTCTTACTATCAGTGTAACCTTTGGAACTGTGGCTTCCGAATATGCATAAAGCATCTTGGCTCCGTGCCTTATGATCCCTCCGTATTCCTGGTTCGTTCCCGGAAGGAAGCCCGGTACGTCTACCAGATTCAGTATCGGAATATTGAAGGCATCGCAGGTTCTTATGAATCTTCCGGCCTTATCCGAAGCGTTTATATCCAGACAGCCCGCCAGAACCTTGGGCTGATTTGCTATTATTCCTATGCTTGCTCCGTTTATCCGGGCATAGGCTGTTATTATATTCTGTGCATAGTACTCCTGCACTTCCATGAAATCTCCGTTATCCACAATGGCTCTTATGATATCCTTCATATCATATGGCTTGTTGGGATTATCCGGTACTATTTCATTCAATTGCTCTTCGATTCTGTTAATATCATCATCGGTTTCAAATATCGGCGCAGTTTCCAGATTGTTTGAAGGCAGAAAGCTTAAAAGCCTCTTTATGTCTTCGATGCAGGCCTTATCATCGGAGCTTATGAAATGTGCCACCCCGCTTGTTCTGTTGTGGGTCATGGCTCCTCCCAGTTCCTCCGGGGAGACCTCTTCTCCTGTGACTGCCTTTATGACCTGCGGCCCTGTTATGAACATCTGGCTTGTCTTGTCCACCATGAATGTGAAATCCGTAAGGGCGGGAGAGTAAACCGCTCCCCCTGCGCAGGGGCCCATAATTACCGATATCTGAGGAACAACCCCTGATGCGATGGTATTTCTGTAGAATATGTTCCCGTATCCTGACAAGGCATCAACACCTTCCTGTATCCTTGCTCCGCCGGAATCGTTCATTCCCACTACCGGTGCCCCCATTTTGAGTGCCAGGTCCAATACCTTGCATATTTTCTTTGCATGCATTTCACCAAGGGAACCGCCTATAACGGTAAAATCCTGTGCATAAACATATACCAGTCTTCCGTCTACAGTACCGTAGCCGGTGACAACTCCTTCGGCAGGAGCGTCTACCGCTTCCATTCCGAATTCATTGCATCTGTGCTTTACAAATGCATCCAGTTCTATAAAGCTGTCCGAATCCATCAACAGGTTGATTCTTTCTCTAGCGGTAAGCTTTCCCGCTTTGTGCTGCTTGGCTATTCTGTCAGCTCCGCCTGCCGCTGTGATTTGGTCCAGCTTGCTGTGCAAATCATTGATTTTATCTATTGACATAGAATCTCCTCCACTTTCTTAATGCTCTTACTTTCTCTCACAAAGCTCTATCAAAACACCGCCGGTACTCTTTGGATGAAGGAATGCTATTTTTGCACCACCGGCCCCATATCTCGGTTTATCGTCAATGAGCCTCATACCTTTTGCTTTCATCTCTTCCAGTGCCGCCTCAATATCATCCACTCTAAAGGCTATATGCTGTATCCCCTGGCCTTTAGCTTCGATAAACTTCGCGATTGGTCCTTCGGCCGACGTCGATTCCAATAGCTCCACCTCAGTATCCCCTACCGGCAGGAATGCCACTCTTACTTTTTGCTCAGGAACTACTTCAGTTCCATGGAGTTCCAGTCCCAGTACATCCCTGTAAAGCTTCACCGCTTCATCAAGATTACTGACTGCTATACCTATATGGTCTATCTTGCCTATCAATTGAATACCTCCTTTCATCTGTTATTTTTGAACCACTTCCAATAATATACATATAATACCTTTAATTGTTCCTTTGGTTGTTTGTAAACTCATCAATTAACCTATCCGCAGCGGAGTAAGGGTCCATCTGCTTATCCATTACCTTCTGCGCCAATTCGTTAATAATGTTGGTATTCTCACTTATACTATACAGGGTTTTCATAACTTCGTCCCTGAAAATATCCATTATCTCTGCTCTTACCCTGTTGAGTTTTTTCTTCTTGTAGCTCCCGCTTCTATTCTCATATTCCCAGTGCTTTTCAACAAGCTCCAGAAGCTTTTCAATGCCTTTGCTATCCCTTGCAATTATATTCAGAACCGGGGGCCTGTATTCTTCATCCCGGTTGAAATCCAGCATGGCTTCTATTTCTGCAGCGGTACGCTCAGCATCATCCCTGTCGGATTTATTTACTGCAAAAATATCTCCAATTTCCATAATACCTGCCTTGATAGCCTGTATATCGTCTCCCAGCCCCGGAACCATGACCATTATAACGGTATCCGCAAGCTTCACAATATCAATTTCAGACTGTCCAACGCCAACTGTTTCAATAAATATGTAGTCCATCCCCAGAATGTCCAGGACCTTGACAGCTCCGTGGACTGCCTTTGACAGGCCTCCTAATGCTCCCCTTGTACCCATGCTTCTTATAAAAACTCCGGGGTCATTATTCAGGTCAGCCATCCTTACTCTGTCTCCAAGAATTGCCCCGCCTGTAAAAGGGCTTGTAGGATCAACAGCAACTATACCCACCTGTTTGCCCTCTTTCCGAAGCTGCTTGGCAAGCTTATCGGTTACAGTACTCTTGCCGACTCCCGGCGGCCCGGTAATACCTATAATCCTGGCATGGCCTGTCATGTTGTAGCACTCTTTGATTATTTGAACCGCTTCCGGTTCTCCGTTCTCCATCATTGATATCAGTCTTGCGGCAGCCCTCTTGTCATTATTCAGCAAGCCGGCCTTTATATCCATATATATCTCCCGTTACTTTCTTTTAATATTGTTTTTAATAAAATCAATCGTTACGGATGTAGGAGTTCCCGGTGTAAATATTCCTGCGATTCCTGCTTCTATAAGCCCGGGAATATCATCCTCCGGTATTACGCCTCCGCCTACTACCAGAATATCATCTGCACCCTTCTCCCTAAGAAGATTGACAACCTTCGGGAAAAGATGATTGTGCGCTCCGGATAATATACTCATTGCAACGCAATCTGCATCCTCCTGTATAGCAGTCTCAGCTATCTGCTCAGGGGTCTGCCTCAGGCCTGTATATATAACCTCCATACCTGCATCTCTAAGTGCTCTTGCGACAACCTTTGCACCCCTGTCATGACCATCAAGCCCCGGTTTTGCAACTACAACTCTGATTGGTCTATCCAAATTCAAAACCTCCCAACATATATCTTCAAATTTATTGGCTAAAATTTTTTTGCCTTATTCATCTATGAGCCTATACAGTTTTGGGTCTCGCGGTTCGTGGCTCACGGCTCGTGTTTCAAGGAAAACCTCCGAAGCCCTGCTTGCACCCACGTGCCTCGTACCACGCGCCTCGCGCCAATTTACAGTACTATCGACTGCTGATACTCTCCGAACACCTTCCTCAGTACCCCGCAGATTTCGCCGAGTGTAGCATACGCTTTTACCGCATCCAGAATAAAAGGCATAAGGTTGTCTTCGCCCTTTGCCGCATTTCCCAGTTTCTCCAATGCGGCATTCACTTTAGTATTATCCCTTATCTTTCGGAGTTCGGCAAGTTTCTTTTGTTGAAGCTCTCCAACTTTTGGGTCAACCTTTAAGAGCCCTTTCGGTGCCGACTCCTTAATCTGGAATTTGTTCACCCCTACTACTATTCTCTCTCCTGCTTCTATCTCCTTCTGGTACTTATAGGCGCTGTCCTGTATCTCTTTTTGTATGTATCCCTTTTCTATAGCCTTTGCAGCTCCTCCAATCTCATCTATCTTGTTCAGATATTCAACTGCCTTCTGTTCTATTTGGTCTGTCAGGCTCTCTATGTAATATGAACCGGCCAGAGGGTCTGCTGTCTCTGTAACACCGCTTTCATAAGCTACAATCTGCTGTGTCCTTAATGCAATCCTCACCGAATCCTCTGTTGGAAGAGCAAGGGCTTCATCCCTTGAATTTGTGTGCAGAGACTGGGTTCCTCCCAATACAGCAGCCAATGTCTGCATAGCAACCCTCACAACGTTGTTGTCGGGCTGCTGGGCGGTAAGAGTACAACCGGCTGTCTGGGTATGGAACCTTAACATCATTGACTTGGGATCCTCGGCTTTGAACCTCTCCTTCATTATCTTGGCCCAGAGTCTTCTGGCCGCTCTGAATTTGGCCACCTCTTCCAGAATCTCATTATGAGAGTTGAAGAAGAACGACAGTCTGGGTCCGAATTCGTCCACATCCAGGCCTGCTTTTACCGCAGCATCAACATATGCAATCCCGTCTGCAAGGGTAAATGCCACTTCCTGTGCTGCTGTCGAACCCGCTTCTCTGATGTGATATCCGCTTATTGATATTGTGTTCCATTTTGGAACGTGTTTTGAACAGTATTCAAAAATATTGGTTATAAGCCTCATGGAAGGCTCTACCGGGAAAATATATGTTCCTCTTGCTATGTACTCTTTCAGAATATCATTCTGTATTGTGCCAGAGAGCTGGTCTGATGAAACCCCCTGCTTTTCCGCAACTGCTATATACATTGCCAGCAGAACTGAAGCAGGAGCATTTGTTGTCATTGATGTGCTTACCTTATCAAGAGGGATACCGTCAAAAAGTATTTCCATATCCTTAAGGGAATCTATAGCAACTCCGACCTTTCCTACCTCCCCTTCAGAAAGCGCATGGTCGGAATCATAACCTATCTGTGTAGGAAGATCAAAAGCTACACTAAGTCCTGTCTGCCCCTGCTCCAAAAGATATTTATACCTCTTGTTGGATTCCTCTGCAGTTGCAAAGCCTGCATACTGTCTCATTGTCCAAAACTTTCCCCTGTACATGGTAGGCTGTACTCCTCTTGTATAGGGATATTCCCCGGGATTTGACAAATCCCTGTCATAATCCAGGTTTTCTATGTCTGCAGGTGTATAAGCCCTCTTTACCGCAATGCCTGAAGACGTCTCAAATTCCTTCTTCCTTTCAGGCCGTTTGGCAACTGCTTTTGTGACAGTGTTTTCCCACTCTTCGTGGGCCTTTTTCAGTTGTTCCAGCTTCTCCTTATTGAACATATTTATCCTCCTTTTATTATTTGAGCATATCCGATGGAAAATATCAACAAAGGATATTGCAGCCTGTCGGTCAATATCATATTGTGAAATAAAAAATTCATTATATTATCATTTTGCAAGTTTTCCTTCTTTATTAATATTACCATATTATTTATTAAATTGTGTAGTATTTTTAGATAATTTTTAAGAAATTCTTTGTTAAAAAATAAACAGTGTACACGTTGTGAAAAAGCTTTATCATTACAAGACCGGTTAAAGCATCTGCTTATGTATTAAAGCACTTTTGAAGTTTTTTGAGCGGCTCTTTCAAGAAATTTAGAAAGCTTGATTATATACCTTTCATGGATGCCTTCCCCGATTTTTTCCTGCTCGTCATAGGCTTCAACCTTGAAGGTCAGCTTCTTGCCTTCTATGCCGATGAGTTCAGCGGCGGCAGTGACTTTCATGCCAACAGGGGTTGCAGCCAGATGTTTCACATTCAAACTGAGTCCGACAGTGGCGGAGTCTTCTCCCAAGTGCGGATCCACAGCATTAAGTGCCGCGTTTTCCATTAATGCTACCATCATGGGGGTTGCAAAAACCCTGACTCCTCCGCTTCCGAATTTAACTGCGGTATCATCTTCACTAACGGTTTTTCCCACTTGGGCTGTTATTCCGATCTTAAGATTATTATCCAATATGATCACACTCCTATATTATTTAGCTTGTGCCAAAATTTAAAGCCTAGCCCTTAGAAGGCTAAGCTTTAATATTCTATGCGCTGGCAAACACTTCTTCAAATTCAGCTTGATCAAGCTTTTCTCTCTCCAGGAGAGCCTGGGCAACTCCATGAAGCTTGCTGATATTTTCTTTTAAGAGTGTTTCCGTCTTATGATAAGCAGCATCTATGACCTTCCTTATTTCCTTGTCAATTATTGCTGCCACCTCTTCGCTGTAGTTCCTTGTCCTTGTAAGATCCTTTCCGATAAATACCTCGTCATGTTCCGATCCAAAGGTCATTGGGCCAAGACTATCGCTCATGCCGTATTCGGTTATCATTTTCCTTGCGATGCCGGTGGCCCTCTCTATATCATTCTTTGCTCCCGTACTTACGTCGTCAAGCACAAGCTTTTCAGCAACCCTTCCTCCAAGAAGGCTTACTATTTGCTCTTCCAGTTCAGACTTAGACATGTAGAATTTATCCTGCTGCGGCAAAGATATTGTATAACCCCCGGCCCTTCCTCTCGGGATAATGGATATCTGATGTACCGGATCTGCATTTGGAAGCAGCTTTTGTACTACTGCATGGCCTGCTTCATGGTAGGCTGTAAGCTTCTTGTCATGCTCACTGACTACCTTACTCTTCTTTTCAGGCCCTGCAATCACTCGTATTGTGGCCTCGTCAAGGTCTATTACTTCAATCTTTTTCTTGCCTTTTCTTGCAGCCAACAGCGCCGCTTCATTCATTACATTTTCAAGATCTGCAGGAGTAAAGCCGGTAGTGCCTTTGGCCAGGGTTTCCATATTAACATCCAATGAAATCGGCTTATTCCTCGCATGTATCTTCAATATCTCTTCTCTTGCTTTAACATCGGGTATCCCAACGGTAATCTGTCTGTCAAAACGTCCCGGCCTCAGAAGCGCCGGATCCAATATATCAGGCCTGTTAGTCGCAGCAATGATGATAATTCCCTCATTCACACTGAATCCATCCATCTCAACAAGCAGCTGGTTTAAGGTCTGCTCTCTTTCGTCATGCCCTCCTCCAAGGCCTGCACCTCTGTGTCTGCCCACTGCATCAATTTCGTCAATGAAAATTATGCAGGGTGAGTTTTTTTTCGCCTGTTCAAAAAGATCCCTTACTCTGGATGCACCGACACCAACAAACATTTCCACAAAATCGGAACCGCTTATGGTAAAGAACGGTACTCCCGCTTCACCGGCAACTGCCCTGGCAAGATATGTCTTACCTGTTCCCGGAGGCCCTACAAGAAGAATGCCTTTCGGTATTCTTGCTCCCAGTTCAATAAACCTTCTGGGCTGCTTCAGGAAGTCAACAATCTCTCCCAGTTCTTCCTTTTCCTCATCTGCGCCAGCTACATCGGCAAAGGTTATTTTCTTTTTGTCTTCGGTATGCAGCTTTGCCCGGCTCTTTCCGAAGGACATAACCCTGCTGCCTCCCCCCTGGGACTGCTGAGTAAGCACAAAGAAGAATACTATGAATATAACAATCAGCACTATTGACGGCAGTATTGAAAACCAAGCCGCCGCTGCTGTCTTGATTTCATATTTAACATCCAGCCTGTCTCTCTCTATATAATCCTGAACCAGTTCATTAAACTCACTGCTTGGAACAATTGCTTCAAAACGCCTTGTATTTGAAATCTTGCCTGTAACAACAGACATACCGTTGTTATCCGATACTGTGACTTCTTTTATACGTCCGTTTTCTATTTCTGTAACCAACTGAGTATAGGACAGTTTATCTTTAGCAGGTTCAGCATTCTGAATTATCAATACAAACATATATATTATGATGATAATCAATATATAAAAGCTTATACCTCTTAAGAATTTCTTCAACAATAATCCTCCTTTCTATATAAGTCAACAAACAACACAGATATTTTAGCATACCAAAACTTAAATTACAATATCGCAGCAGGCAAGCCAATTGCCTATCATACACATAAGAAGAGAAATGCGCAATAACTGAAGTTTGCATAACCCTCCGCAACGCGGGGACACGGGGACGTTTCTCCCGGGGACATGGGGACGTTTCGCGTGTCCCACTGGAAGTGGGACAGGGGAAACGTCCCCATGTCCCCGTCGCATTATTCTACTTTTTCTCATATACCTCCGGTTTAAGCACACATACAAAAGGAAGATTCCTGTAATTCTCCCCATAATCCAGGCCGTAGCCTACGACAAACTCATCGGGAATCTTGAACCCTATATATTGAATTTCTACTTGCGCCTTTCTCCTGTCAGGCTTGTCAAGAAGACTGCAAACCTTGACACTCTTAGGATTCCTTGCCTTGAAATTTTCTACGAGGTAACTCAGCGTAAGGCCCGTATCCACAATATCTTCTACAATAAGAACATCCTTGCCCTCTATCTCTCTTTCCAAATCCTTTACTATTCTTACAACCCCTGAGGATTTGGTTGTAGCACCATAGCTGGATACCACCATGAAATCCAATGTCAGAGGCAGATCTATAGTTCTTACCAAATCAGAAAGGAACAGCATGCAGCCCTTCAGTATCCCCACTACCAGCAGTTCTTTTCCCTTATAATCTTCTGCAAGCTGCTTGCCCAGTTCCTTAACTCGTTTTGCTATCTCCTCTTCACTTATCAATATACTTTTTATATCTTCCAGCACCGTATTACCCCCTTATGTATTTTATCAAAACAGCATCTGAAGTATCATCAGAGATTTTATACTTTTCGCTCAATCTTCCCCCAACAATCCAGACAATCTCATGTCCGTCTGCAATAAGCTCAAGGTCATCTCTTTTCTCTCTCGGAACTTTCTCATCTATCAGGTATTCCTTAAGCTTCTTGGTTCCTTTCATCCCTATCGGAGCAAACATGTCTCCGGCCTGCCGGCATCTTAAGACAAGCTCTCCCTTTATCTTTGAAGGATCAATGTAAATAGTGTCTTTTTGCCCTTTAAGCTCTGCAATTTCCTTTGCCTTTATCCTTTGCACCGTTATACGGCCGTTATCCGTATCAATACTATTGTCATAATCATATTTTAACTTATAATAACACTTTTTATCAGCCTTCACAATATTTTTTGCCAGTACAAGCTTATCGTAGGATCTGAATGCCTTAAGCTTATGGGGAAGCATCACGGCAGCTCCCGTGGATTGATGTGCAATCTCCAGTACTTTCTCAAAATGTTTGAATTCAAACCCGTTCAAAGTATTTAAAAGCCGCTCTGCACATTGCCTGATTATCCTTCTCTGCAATGCTTTATGGAGGGCAATGAATTTCGTCACTTCTATAACCACTCTGTCATCGGAATCCTCAGCAACCTCTTTGAACTTTTCCCTTGCTTCTGTCTCAAGAAAATCATTCTCATCCTTTATCAGTCCGGAAAATCTGCTTAAAGCCATTTTAATATTTGGATTGAAATTCTTCTCCATATATGGAATCAGTTCAAGCCTTATCTTGTTCCTGTTATATACAGACTCCAGGTTGGTCTTGTCAATTCTCGGGTTTAAGTTATAGAAAGCACAGTAATCTTCTATGCTGAGCCTGTCTGTTTCAAGCAGGGGGCGTATGATGTTTCCCCTTACGGCCTCGATTCCCTTTAGTCCTTCTATTCCGCTTCCCCGCATGAATCTCATCAATATCGTCTCAATATGATCGTTCAGATTATGCGCAACTGCAATCTTATTGCCGCTTACCTCTTCACATACCCGGCGGAAGAGCCTGTATCTGATCTCCCTCCCCGCTTCCTCGGGAGAAAGCCCGGTTTCCTTTATATATGCCGGCACGTCAAAAACCTCTATAAATACCGGGATATCCCATTCTCTGCAGATTTTTTCTACGAATTCTGCATCGCTGTCTGCAGCCTTTCCCCTGAACTTATGGTTCAGATGTGCCGCAAAAATGCTGCAGCCGTATTCCCTGCACAGCCCCTTCAGCACATGAAGCAGGCATAGTGAATCCGGGCCTCCCGATACACCGATTACAATTTTGTCCCCGGGCTTCACCATATCATATTTTGCGATTGTCTTTCTGACATTTTCAATAAAGTCTGTCATAAATCCACCCTCAATATGTTTATACTGTAATGCTACCATACAGCCGCAACATTTAAAAGTAAAAACTAAGAGGACATGGGGACGTTTCTCCTGTCCCGCTGAAAGCGGGACAGGAGAAACGTCCCCATGTCCTCTTATATTTCAATAGTACAGGGTACTATGCATTGTATACTTCATAATACTGATTCATAAGCTCACAAGCTTTTAGTATTG
>JAKJBU010000038.1 GCA_022706825.1 Bacillota bacterium | reverse complement strand
GTATATGAAACTCCCGGCGGAACCATACTTTGCTCTGCTCATAAAGAGCTGGAATATATAACTCTCGACAAGCAGACAATGCGATTCAAGCAAATGGTTTCCGACCAGTATGCAGATCTTGTATATAACGGCTTATGGTATACTCCTTTAAAGGAGGCCTTGGATGCTTTTGTTGATCGTACTCAGCAAAATGTAACAGGTGTTGTGAAAATGAAGCTTTATAAGGGTTCCTGTGTAATTTCCGGAATGGACTCAATTTATTCTTTGTACAACAAGGATTTTGCGACCTTCGGCGAGAATGTAGACAATATTTATAATCAAAAAGATGCTGAAGGCTTTATCAACTTGTTCGGCCTGCCCATAGAGGTAATGGCGCTTATGAAAGCAAAACTGGCCAAGCAGCAGGAGGAAAGGAAGATAGGTTAAATGAAACTCTGGGGAGGAAGGTTCAGTAAGAATACCGCACTTGAGGCTGAGGATTTCAACTCTTCGATTTCTGTTGATTCGAGGCTGTACCTGCAGGATATCGAGGGGAGCAAAGCCCATGCGATTATGCTAGGAAAATGCGGAATAATCAGTGCCGATGAAGCAGCAGAAATACTAAGCGGGCTGGAGGAAATCAAACAGGGGATTGAATCCGGAAGCATAGACCTGAAAAAGGATGCTGAAGATATTCACATGAACATTGAAAAGCTTCTAATCGAAAAAATAGGTGAGACAGGTAAGAAGCTTCATACTGCAAGAAGCAGAAATGATCAGGTGGCTTTGGATATCAGGATGTATCTCAGAGATGAAATCCATAGTATACTGAACCTGCTGACGGAGCTTGAGGCCTTGCTGCTTGACAAGGCGGAAGAACATGCCGGAACCATAATGGCGGGATATACCCATATGCAGAAAGCACAGCCTGTAACCCTGGGACATCATTTTATGGCTTACTTTGAAATGTTCAAACGGGATATGGGCAGATTTAAAGACTGCATGAAGAGGATGGATATAATGCCTTTAGGGAGTTGTGCCCTTGCAGGGACTACATATCCCATAGACAGAAAAATGGTTGCGGGAATCCTAAAATTTTCGGATATTACCGAGAATTCCATAGACGCGGTATCAGACAGGGACTTTGCAATTGAGTTTATCAGCTGTTGTGCTGTTGGAATGATGCATCTCAGTCGGTTCTGCGAGGAGTTGATTATATGGAATACCGGAGAATTCGGATATATTGAGATGGATGACGGCTACAGCACAGGAAGCAGCATTATGCCTCAAAAAAAGAATCCTGATATTGCAGAACTTATAAGAGGCAAGACCGGCAGGGTATATGGAGACCTGATTGCTCTTCTTACCATTATGAAGGGGCTTCCGCTATCCTACAACAAGGATATGCAGGAAGACAAGGAATCGGTTTTCGACGCGGGGGACACTTTAAAGTCCTGCATTTCAGTATTTATTCCAATGCTTGAAGCTATTATAATAAACAAAGAAAGAATAAGGAACAATCTTAAAGGCGGATTTCTGAATGCCACCGATCTGGCTGATTACCTGGTTAAAAAAGGATTGCCCTTCAGGGATGCTCATGAGGCGGCGGGGGAAATGGTGAAGTACTGTATTGCCGCCAATAAGGAGCTGACAGAGCTTTCCATGGACGAATTCAGGAAATTTTCCTGCTGTATTGAAGAAGAGATATATGAGTTTTTGAAGCCGGAAGTATGTTTGTCAAGAAGAAACACTGAGGGAGGGCCTTCCGAACAGAGAGTCAGAGAGGCTGTATTGCGCGGAAGAGAGTATCTGAATCATTTTGCGGAAACAGTTAAGTTTTAGCATATATTGGGGGAAGGTATTTATGATTTGGGTTGGAATTTTAGGGGCAAAGGGATATTTTGGAGAAGAGCTTTCAAAGCTGATTGCCGAACATCAGTCGGCGCAGGTGAGCACCGTCTTGGACTTGCAGGAGCTGAGTGAATCCGGATGCGGATTTGGCAGAAGCAATGGAAAAAGTGCGGGATACCTGAAGATGATGAATGCAGTTAATAGGTCGGACGTTATATTTAACGGATTTTCCGGAACTGCAGCAGAGGATATATACTCGAAAGCACTTTCCAACGGAAAAAAAATAATAGATGTCGGTGATAAGCATATAGACGGCAGTGCATATCCCGGCTCAGTATTTGGGCTGTCTGAGCTTTACAAGGATAAGATGAAGGATGCATCCATAGCTGCAAATCCAAGCAGTTATTGCACCGGCGCAATGCTGGGATTGGCGCCTCTGGCTGCAGGCAATCTGATTGATATAAATACTGCGGTTATTGAATCCAAGTCGGGGATTTCCTGCCTCAGATGCGGAGATAAGCTTGAATGTGCAGGTATCACCGCTGACGACGGCAGCAAGATATACAAAATGGAGAGCAGGGACTATGCTGAAGAAGTTAAGGGGCAGATGCTTGCGCTGTTTGGTAAGGACGCCTTATCTTCATATGTATCATATATAATTCCGGGAATCAAAGGGATAATTACATCTATAACGGCCGAACCCGGTACCGGATTCTGCGGAAGCGATATTTCAGAGATTTACAGAGGTTTTTACAAATTTAACCCTTTAATTGAAGTTAGTGGTGCTGATACAATAAATGGGGCAAGGAACGGATTCGACAAATATTTTTGCTCCATATCAGCCTCGACAGATGCAGATACCGGTAAGATAACAGTGACTACAATTCTTGATGATGCTGTAAGAGGATCAGCAAGCCAAGCGGTACAGACAATGAACCTTATGTATGGTATCGACGGAAAAGTAGGTTTATAGATAACAAAGCAAGCCGGCATCGGCTTGCTTTGTTTTTTCACAGCATAGCAGAATAATAAATTGTACAGGCTTTTAATAAGCTTGTTCTTTTTGTTTTATGATACTTGATGTCGAAAGGCCAAACAGGTATAATTAATTGGGTACTGCATTTTATTAGCCATGGAGGTGGAGTTTTGGGTTTTAATGTGATTATTGCACTATTTGCCGGTTTAAGTCTTTTCCTTTATGGTATGCAGATAATGTCGGATGCTCTTCAGAAATCTGCCGGAGACAGATTGAAAAAGCTGCTGGAGATTCTTACAACAAACAAGTATATTGGGGTCCTGGTAGGTACAGCAATTACAGCAGTTATTCAAAGCAGCAGCGCCACCACAGTAATGGTGGTTGGCCTGGTCAATGCAGGGATAATGAACCTTTCGCAGGCGGTAGGGGTAATAATGGGAGCGAATATAGGCACTACAATGACCGCTCAAATAATTGCCTTTAAGTTTACTAACATAGTCCCCTATGCTATTATTATCGGTGCAATACTTGTGTTATTCTCAAGGAAAAAATCACGTAAGCGCCTGGGTGAATTAATTATAGGGTTTGGTATACTGTTCATGGGTATGAATATGATGAGTGACGCCATGACGCCGTTGAAAGACATACCTGAATTCTCACAATTCATGATAGGCCTGGAGGATAACCCGCTTCTGGGTGTGCTTTCAGGGTTGCTGCTCACTGCAGTGATCCAAAGCAGCAGCGCAACTGTCGGTATACTTCAGGTTCTGGCTATGCAGGGGCTGGTTCCTATCGAAGCAGCATTGCCGATATTATTTGGTGACAATATCGGTACATGTGCTACCGCCCTTATTGCCAGCATAGGTACAAGCCTGACAGCTAAAAGAGCAGCTATAATGCATGTGACAATTAAGATTATAGGTACGATAGTATTTATGTTTATACTGCACCCGGTAACTTCATTAGTGGTTATGATTGCTTCAGAGCCTGCAAGGCAAATAGCAAATGCTCATACCCTATTTAATATTACAAATACCGTTATTCTACTGCCCTTCTCCGCAATGCTTATTACCTTCGTGACTAAAGTACTGCCGGGAGAAGATGTGTATGATAAATTCGCATTAAAGTATCTGGACAAGAGAATACTGGAGACTCCCTCAATAGCTGTCGGACAAATTGTAAAAGAGATTATCAGAATGGGAGAAGTTGCAAAGTGCAATGTACAAAAAGGAATGCAGGCAATTTTAAATAATGATGAGAGAGTCTTAGATGAAATACTGAACAATGAGAAAGTTATAAATGAATTGGAAAGAAGAATAGGTGAGTTTCTTCAGGAGGTAATGCATTCCGCAATAGGGGATGACCAGCAAAAAATGGTAGGGATGCTGTTCAATACAGTACATGATATGGAGAGAATAGGGGATCATGCGGATAACCTTGGAGAAATAGCCCAATATAAGCTGGATAATAAAGTTTCCTTCTCCAATTATGCAATGGAGGAATTAAGAGAAATATATGAAAATGTTGAGCAGTCAATGGACAATGCATTTTTGGCCTTAAGCACCAAGGATACTGCTTATGTCGAAGCAGTAGACGCTTATGAGAGAAAGGTTGACGAGCTTAGAGATTCATTTAGGGAAAGCCATATCAACAGGATAAACAAAGGGGAATGCAATATAAATGCAGGGGTGCTTTTCCTGGAGATACTGACCAATCTTGAAAGGATCAGCGACCACTGTGTTAATGTTGCGGATGTTGTCAGGATTGTAGACAGGTCAAAGCTAAAGCTTGACAGGGTGAGTGAAATATCTCCCGAGAAGTGCTGAAACAACGGCAGTCATGTGTAAGCTGTAAAAGCTTGAACATGACTGCTATTTTTATATAATATAGGTATATAACGAGGTGAAAGGGAGAAGAATTTGTATGAATAATCATGATTATCTGAGGCAGATAAGCATCTTTTCAGAGCTTGAGGGTGAATTTCTTGAGAAAATCTATCAGATATCAAGAGTCCGTAAATATAAAAAGGGCAGAATAATATTCATGGAGGGAGAACCGGGGGAGGCCTTTTTCTATATAAAGTCCGGCCTTGTCAAGATCTCGAAGCTTTCAAGAGACGGGCGGGAGCATATACTTCATGTATTAAATGAAGGGCATGTTTTTGCAGAGGTGACTCTTTTCAGCAATACGGAATATCCTGCTACGGCAGAGGTTCTTGAAGATGCAGAAATAGGAATAATAAAGAACGAGGATTTGGAAAAAGTCATAAAGGAAAATCCGGACCTGTCCTTGCAGCTGATCAAGTACCTGAACAAAAGACTTGTAGAGGCACATATGAAGATTAGGAATCTGGCGCTTTACGATACATATGAAAGGACTGCCCAGGCTTTGGTAAAGCTTGCCGAGGATTACGGCAAAAAAAGCAGTAAGGGGGTAAATCTGGACATTAACATATCAAGACAGGAGCTTGCAAATATAGTAGGTACTACCAGAGAGACAGTAATAAGAGCACTTACCGCTTTCAAAAAAGAGCATTTAATAGGAATTGAAAAGAATACAATCACGATAATTGACCTGGAAAGCCTCAAGGAATGGCCTTATTAAATTAAGAATAAAACAAATCGGTATTGAATTTTGATACTCGGTTTGTTTTTTTATTGTATAGGAAAGTATGCTTTCCTATACAATGGGGGATGCAAGGAAGAGGAGTCCCCTGCCGATGAAGGAGGGTGCTCAGCTGCAGAGCTGACGCCTTCGGGAACCATAGGGTTCCCTAGCGAAAAAAATGCGTCGGGAGTCGTGTTTTTTATGAAACCAGGAGCTTTTTTTCGTCTAAAATACAGGAGGGCATTGAGGGTAACGGGAATACCGGTTGTATATAAATTTTAATATTACATATCGGTCTTAGTGTAAAATTGTTGTAGGTCAAAAAATAGCAGAGACCACTCTTTTTGGTAAAATATTAGTTGCAAAACAAAATAAACACCAAGGAGGGTCTCTTGTGAATAATATTATACATCAAATTTGTGAGAATTACATTAGTGAAGTTTTGCATTTTTTCGATTCAGGGGCAATAAGAAAACTTGATGAAATCGAGGTTGTTCTAAAGGAAAAGACAAATAGCTATCTTAAACAAATGACTCAAACATACTTTGAAGAGATAGATCAAGCTATAGCAGACGATAAGACGGGCGGAAGATCTTAAAGTAGGGTTTCCTGAGGAAAAGTGTAGTATCGAGGGCGTTAAGAGGCTTAAAAAGCAGTGGGTATATAATCTAAACAGCAGGAAAGCAAACCAAAATAAATACAAAAAAAGAGAAGAAAAAAGAGAAAAAAAGAAAAGAAAAAGCATAATATATGCACTGCGACCGACGGAGCCAGGCTTCTTGTCAAGGCCGCGTGCGGAGCACCGTTCATTTTAGCCTTGACAAAATGGCAAGCGGTACAATAATAATATTTTTCTTTGTGTAATGCTGACATCTGAGAAAATCTCAAAGAACGGATGCAAGGCAACTTGTGCGTTTACCCGGAATACTGATTTAGTTAAACCATAAAGGGAGAATCTGCTTTTTAAAAACCGAGAACAAATTGACACCGTCGATTATAACAGCGATATTGCAATTTTATAGAAAAAATGGGATAATATCAATAATGATGCAATTTTATAGAAAAACATGGTAATATCATGTTGGCTAAAAAACATTTGATAATGTCGGATATTGGAGTAATGGCATTGGAAGGGTATAAATTAAGGTATAAGTTAATAACGTTTCTCAGTTCCGGTAATATTAAAGATATTTCATCTGTTTACGCTAAAACATTTGATATAGCTTTATTTATTTTTCCGAGTAGAAGGAGTTTTATTCCCTTTGATAGAATAGAAGCTATCATTTCCGAAACCTTGGAAGTCTATTCAGAAAAAAACCTGGTGCAGGTTCCTCCCTTTGATAACCTTGAGCCTACCATTACAAACCTGGGAAATGTGTTTTTTGTGCTATTAAAAGAAGCTCTCTTTCAAAAAGATTTAGTTTTAGAAACCCTGGAAATTAGTGAGAGCCCTATTCGCAGCTATATAGTCAATGAAGTAAATGCAGATCGGGGATTCCTTGTCGGGCACAAGAAAATTAAAGCAACCAGTTTGCTAATGGATGATATAATTTCTCAATCAACTTATCATTTGCTTTCGGAAAATGAAAAAGAAGGACAGACGCCAATTCCTGTAGTTCATGCTCCCGCGCCGGTAGCTGAAGCAGGGCTTCCTTTGCCTCCTCCTAAACCCAAAATAGAGGATTCCTCACCCACTTTGCAGCCTGTTAAGGTACCGGTTTATCAGTTCACCCTTTGTTTTCTTTTATTGACGGTTTGTGGAGTACTTATTACAATATATTTAAAAAAGACAGGAGCGTATCCTTCGGGATCAGACATATACGGTCATCTGTTCAAATCCGATTTTCTTTACCACAGTATCAGAGCAGGGGACTTCTATCCTCTTTATACCGATCTTTGGTACAACGGTATGCAACCTTTCCGCTATTGGGCACCACTGCCTTATTATTTTCTCGTCATACTCCAATTTATCGCCGGGGGCGATGCGATTTCCTCATATCTGCTGTTCGTACTTTTTGCTTTTGTGATAGGAGGAACCGGATGGCTGTTATGGGGTTGGGCCTATAACAGGATGCTTTTTACTACTTTCCTTGGTGTGCTGTGGTTCTTTCTTCCTGATAACATCAGAGTTTTCTTTGTTGAAGGAAACTTCCCGCGTATGGCAATAGCAATTTTTCTGCCCTATTTGTTCTATTTTGTATGGAGATATGTGGAACATAGCAAAACGTGGGCTGTTGTTCCCGTAATTTTTATAATGTGCTGCATTATATTATCTCATGTTATGATTGCTGCCATGACAGGCATAGGGACCTTCATTTTTTTGTTTATTTACAGTATGAGACAGAAGCGCCTGCTCGAGTCCTTCCAGATAATCATTGCCATGCTGTTATCATTTGCACTCTGCGGAGTCTGGTTATACCCGGCTCTTCAAGGGGGACTGATGGGGATGAATGCTGCTGCAACCTCCGAAGTCATGCAATCACTAAGCACCCCCATTTCAATATCCTTGAATCCTTTGCTGCGTACTCAGGAGATATTTGACTATTATTATTTTGGACTTTCAATCCTTGTGATTAGCATTATCGGAATTTCTGTAGCTGATAAAAAAAGCTTACCCGGCTTTCTTACATCAATTATTATATTTTTGGGAACCACAACTGTTGTAGTGCCTTTTCTGGAGAAGCTGCCTTTAAACCAGTTGCTTTGGATGATGCGTTTTACACCTATCGTATATGCCCTATTTATGCTGGCTCTACTGGAATGGCGGAATTGCCGCCGCTATGTTGTGATTATTATAGCTTTCTTTCTTATTATTGACAGTATTCCCTCTGCACATTTAGAGAAATATTTTTCCCATAACCCTGCCAGATTATCTGATTCTCTTTCAACTGCCAAAGAGCTTACCCGGCAAAGAGTATCATTGATAGATCTCAGTGTTTTTGATTCTTATCCGTCTTATTATTTTTCAAGTAAGGAACCGAAAACCAAATACACTTTTGGATGGGCATGGCAAGGGGCTGCGACAGCAAACAATATTATGATGATCAATACAGCAGCAGAGAAAGGATACTATTACTATCTTTTTGACCGCAGCCTTGAACTGGGTGATGACACAGTTATGGTGCATAAAGAACTTGTGGAAAAGGCAAAAAGGACAATGACTTCACTGCTTGAGGCTGCACAGGCTTCAGGATACAAATTTTATAAAGAAACAAACTTTACTTATATTTTTCATAGGGATACTCCCGCTTGTTTTGGTGTTGCTTCCGAATATGCGGGGCTGGCAATAGGTAATTCCGCAAAGGCAATAGCGTTGGAATATCCATCTTTTGAAGAAGGTTCCAGTGATAACCTAACGGATTACAGATATGAGGACTTAAGCCGGTATAAAGTGATCTACCTTTCCGGTTTTACTTATAATGATAAGAAGGCCGCTGAGGAGCTGCTGACTCGCACCGCTAATGGGGGCGTCAGGATAATCATCGATATGGGTCGGATACCGGTTGACCCTGTGACCAGCCGGATGACCTTATTTGGGGTAACAGCCCAGGCTATAAGTTTTTCTACCCAGTATCCCGAATTGATGTATCATGACCAGGTTTATCAAGCCCGGCCTTTCAAAGAAGAATACTCGACGTGGAATACCTTTTATTTAGATAATGTAGAGCAAGCAATCGGATATTCCTGGTTTAAAAACAAGAATATGCCTTTTTTAGGAACGGCGGGCAGCCCAAACATCATATTTATGGGTTACAATATATTGTTTCATGCAATGGAAACCCAGGATGAGTCAATAATAATGCTGATAAATGATTTATTGGAGTTTGAGCCGACCCAACTTCCGGACAGGGAAGTAGTGTCGATTTCTGTCAAGAAACAAAAAGACAAGTTGATAATTGATTCCGAAAAAGGTAGTATTAATACAACAATTGCTTATCAGGATAACTTTCGGAGTGATCAGAAAATTTATGAAAAAAATAACCTTTTAGTTGTGCAAGAGCCCCACACGGAAATTGAAATAACCTACGCATACTTGGCCCAAGGATTGGCTTTAAGCGGTGCGGGAGTACTTGGTACAGGTGTTCTGCTGTATTTCATTATCAGGAAGAGGAGGTGTGTTCAATGAAAAAAATAATTCAGAAGGTTCTTATAGGTTTATTACTTATACAGGCGGTTTCCTTTTCCGGTTATGCAGACTATGGTTCTATTGATATTGATGGTTATTATGATGATTGGGAGGATAAACCTCATACCGAGGTTTATTATGGTAAGAAGCCTTATGTCTCGGAAATTCACCTGGTTTCTGTATTCCGGGATGAAACAACGGTATATGTGCATATAAAAATGTCCGAGAACGGGTATACAGAACTACCAAACTCTTATTTTACTATGGATACAGACATGGGTTCAGAAGCTTTTACGCTGATGCTTGATTCCATGAAGAAAAAAGAGTCCGGTACAGCCGGAATTGAAGTTCATCTGACAGATAACTGGGATGTAGTCGGTTCGGGGTATTATACCAGGGAGGAAGGGGAATCCGATGAAGCGGAGTTTGAAATCCCACTTTACTCAATTACAGATGAGCCTGATGGAGTAGTTGATATCGCAATTATGTTTCCCGATTTGGGATCGCAGGATATTGTATGTGTCGGTGCCGGAACAGGACCATATATTGCGGTTGCAATAGGTGCGGTTATCGTTTTGCTTTCCCTTGCTTATTATTACAAAAAGAAGCATCCGGCTTATGCCAAGTGAAAGGAATAATCAATGCTGACTTTGAAAATCATTGCGTTCATAGTTTGGATATATGTTATTTGGGTTCTCAGCAGGACGGGACTTCACTTTTTTAAGTTTTGCATAGGCAGTGTCGGACTTTTCTTCTTTTTGATGCTCTGGATACAGCCCTTAATCATGCAGCCCTTAAAAATGGCAGTATCTGCTGCTGCTGGCGTATTGGGAGATTTTTTTGAAATGTATGACTCATATTATCAATACTCAATATTATTTATTCCAAAAGATACGACCGCAGTATCCCTTACAATTGATTATGAATGTTCAGGGGTAATTGAAATTATGGCCTTCAGCTGTATGCTATGGTTCTTTCCGCTTTATAATACAATTGAAAAACTGATAATCAATTGCATAGGGTTGGCAGTTATATTTTTAGCTAATGTTTTGAGAATTTTTTTGATTTGCACACTGATTTACTTTTACGGTAATGAGATTTTCTATTTCGCTCATACCATTTTTGGCAGAATATTTTTCTATTCTATTTCTATTGCTCTCTACTTTTATGTATTTACCCGTTCGCATATCATACGGCAGAAGGTAGGTAGTTTCAATTATGGAAATGGAGATACTGATAAATAGAATAATCAGAGAAGTAATCTTCTGGATGGCCTGGATAATCATCCCTTTAATTATGGAGATTATCCCTGCTTTTGGAGGTTTTTTTATACTGCTAAAAAAGAGCTTTGTACTCAAAGGTAAAGCCATTCCGCAGGCTGTGTCGGAAATTACCCTGATTATTCCGATATATAATTCTGCCGAAACCTTGCGGACTTGTTTGACTTCAGTCCACAATTCCAACTATCCCATCGAATTGATGGATATTCTGTTAGTGAATAACGGGAGCACCGACAATAGCTATGAGGTATACAGACAGTGTCAGGATGAATTCAGAGACCTGCCGATGACCTGGCTCAATGCCAGTCAAGGTAAATCCAAAGCATTGAATATGGCACTATATAACAGCCACGGTAAATATATTGTCCACATTGACAGTGACGGAAAACTTCATCCCGATGCACTCAGAAATATGGCAATACGATTCGAACAGAGTCCTGAGGTAGATTGCCTTACGGGAGTTATATTGACAGATATGAAGCTAATCGAATCGACAAATAGTTTTATGATGAAATTAGTAAGGCGATGTGAATTTTTTGAATATTGCCAGTCTTTTTTAGCCGGAAGAAATTTTGAATCGGAATTCAACAGTATTTACACGCTTTCCGGAGCATTTTCGGCTTTTCGTAAATCAGCTATTCTTAAATCCCAGCTTTTTAATACAGCTACGGTAAGTGAAGATACCCAGGTAACGTTTCAAATGCACAAGATACAAAAAAAAGGCATTAGTCTTTGCGAAAACGCTTTCTTTTTTGTTGATCCCATTGAAAGCTATAATAAGCTTTATACCCAGCGCCAGCGCTGGCAAAGAGGTGAGATAGAAGTATCCCATATGTTTTTGCAGGAAGAGCTGACTATAATAAAAGGTTTTATTAGCAATTTTATGGTGCGTACACTGGTTTTTGACCATACATTTGCATTCCCGCGTATGATATGGTATTTTGCACTTATTTTCCTTGTATTTTTAAACTATCCTATTGCCTTGGTTTTGAGCTCTATAGGAATAATATATCTGCTATATTCCTTTTCCATGTTCCTTTATTATATCAATGTACTTATGTATCTGGATAAGGTAAAAGATATTCAGAGGTATTACAGGTCGAAGTGGTATCTCATATTTGTATTGCCCGGGTTTAACTTTGTGGTTTTTTGGATTCGTTTTGCCGGTATTATTAACAGTATCAAAGGGGAGGGAGTGTGGAAAACCACATCCCTGACCGAAGAATGGAATAAGATAAAAGTTGCCGTTAATGACGACTTCCACTTTCCCAAAAGAGTGATCGCGGCATTAAGAAGGAAGGTTAATCTATGAATACGCTGACTGTGGCTTTACCCGCCTATAATGAAGAAGAAAATATTGAAGCTTTGGTAAGCAGCTGGCAGCAGTATCGGGAAATACTTATGGACAAGTATGGGTTGATATTACAGATTGTCGTCATCAATGACGGCAGTAGGGATAAGACCGTCGAGATTGCCGAAGATCTGAAAAGAAAATATTCGAACTTCACATTGGTCAATCATATCCATAATAAAGGTCTTGGAGAAGCTGTAAAAACAGGGATTGCTTATTTTCTTGACAATTGTCCCGAAAGCCGGTATATGTGTCTGATGGACTGCGACAACACACAGGATCCGTGTTATATAACCGATATGCTTGACTGCAGTAATCGAACCGGAGCAGATGTCATCATTGCTTCCCGTTATCGGAAAGGATCGGAGGTTATGGGGGTATCCGGTTTTCGGCTGATTATGAGCGGAGGAGCCAGATATGTTTTTTCGGTTCTGCTGAATATTCCAGGTGTAAGGGATTATACCTGCGGCTATAGGCTTTACAGCAGAGAAATCCTTCGAAAGGCCTCATACAGATTTGAGAAGGATTTAATTGAGGAAAGCGGATTTACCTGCATGGCTGAACTCTTATATAAGCTTTTTACCTGCGGTGCGGTCTTTGGTGAAATTCCCTTTGTGCTTCGCTATGACTTTAAAAAGGGAACAAGCAAAATGTCAGTACTCAAAACAGCTATAAACAGCATGGGTTTAGCGCTGCGACTCAGAAAAATCAAAATGACGGAGAAATCAGATGAGTGAAATTACAGAAAACAAGATAACAGATAGCAAGTTGCAATACCGTATAGAGCTTTTTTCGGCTCTGATTATTACAGGTATTGTTTGTGCTGCCGGTTCTTCCAATCTATTATTTGCATCAAATGATTTGTATCCGGCGGCAACAGATGCTATGGGTCACATGGCAAAGGTACAATATATTACCCAGTGCCTGAAGGGAGGGGTTATTCCTTCATGGTTTCCTTATTGGTATAACGGTGCCGCCGTCACTCAGTATTATCCGCCGCTTTCGTATTATTTAATGGTGCCGGTATATGCCCTAACGGGAAATGTTATGCTTACATTCAAAATCAACTGCTTTCTGATGATGTTTATCGGTGGCATGGGAGTTTGGTATTTTTGCCGTAAGGTTATCGGGAAATGGTGTGGTTGTATAGCTATTGTATTCTACTGTTTACAGCCCTTTCTTTTGAGCTCATTATACATTGTCGGAGTATTAGCACAGGGACCCGTCTATGCCATAACTCCTTGGCTGCTATATTTAGTGCTTAGCTTTATCAAAGAACCAAACCGCCGGAAAGCACTCTTTTGCACCATTGCTACTGCATTGCTGATTCTATCACATCCAATGCATGCATTCATAATTGTTCTTTGCATAATGCTAGTGCTTCTGATGTTTATTCCTTCTAATAGGATATCCTTACTTAATTATACTGTGTTGGTAGTCATGATGACATTTTCCTTAATTATAACGGCTTTTTGGTCTTTAGTCGGAGTAACGGGATTAGAAAATCCAACAATTCCCTATATATTACCAGGCGTCGCAGCAAATGTCACAGCGACTCTTAAATGGTTCCAACCCGGAAACATGGGTGGCTTATACTTCTATTTTGCACTGCCAATTTTGGTATTTACTGTAATTGCGGCAATGGCTTTAATTTTGCGCACTACAAAAAAGCAGGTTATTAATGCTGAAAGGTTCGAGATTCCATTTTGTATAACATTAACATTCTTCACTACTATGTTTTCTTTTGGCAGGCAAATTCCAGGATTCAAGCTTCTACCTATGACAGATAGTTTGGTATCGGGTCGAATTTTGTCTCTTACTGCACTTACCGGAGCAATTGCCTGTGCCTACCTAACCTTTACAGTTATAGGGTATATACCAACCTTGCGAAGGATGATGCGTTTAGTAATTTTGGCTATTGCCCTCAGCGCCTTTGTCCTGACAATTGTTCACATTAATCCATATAAATTCTCTTTTCCCATAGGGTCCTATGAAAAATTTGAAAAACGGTTTGAATCTGTAGCCGGAGATATTTCCGTTTCTCCTTTTGACAAAGGACGTTATATCTGGTTCAGCGGACTAAGTTCTGATGAAGCAAACATACCTATAGCTTATGGTTTTACTATCTCAGAGGGATGGAATATGGAAGGAAGTCCTCACAACCGTGCTTTGTGGAATCATCTATTATGTATTGCCACAGATACAAGAGATTATCTAGCTAAGAATTTTGCTTTCTGGAATGTAAGATATTTTATGTTGCCTACTCAATATGATGAAATGGTAATACCCTTAAAAGAGCATCTTGGTTTTCGATTAGCTTACGACACTGAGTTTTATACAAGCCAATTGCCGTCATCCTACTTTCTAACCGACAGGCGCAATGGGTTGATTTTTGGTATCGGAGCACCCGGAGTTGCTATGGAGTTTCCGTATCTTGTCTATGAACAGCGTCGGGATATTTCTGATTATTCGCTTGCAGAACTTTCAGAATACAAGCTTATATATTTATGCGAGCCGGTGGTGGATACCATGAGGCAAAAAGAAAGGATCGAAGAAACAATTAAATACCTGATAGATAAAGGAGTCAGAATTATTATTGAACCTACGCCAACCAAAGGATTTAAACTATTTGACGTGGCAGTCTCCGATGTGCCTGCTGAGGACTCACTGCTACTGGAGAAACAATACCTGTCCCCTTTAAATAGTATTATAGATAATGTGAAGATTGATGAGAAACATGGGTACTTCAGGGCACTGTTTGGACTTGATGAAGCGTATTACAAATCGGTTCAAAATGGCGGACTGTTGCAAAATGACATTATCGGGACAAAAAGAGTGGGAAAAGGTGAAGTGCTTTTTCTCGGAATGCATCTCAGTCAGTATCTGAAAGCTGTATATGCATTGAACCTGGGTGTACCTGAAGATATTAAAGGATATCCAAGCTGCTCAGATGAAATTAAGGCTTTATTCGGGGACATTTTCAAAACCTATGGGGTTGAACAGAATTTTTGGCCGGAACCTTTTCCTGTAAATAATGTTCGCTGGAATTATAAGGGTGTTGATTTCGATTATTCCAGTCAGGCAGCGCAGGAGATGACTATTAGTATCACTTATACGCCACGCTGGAAGGCGACAATAGATGGTAAGCCGTCGGATGTCGGGCAGCATGAGAACT
>JAKJBU010000037.1 GCA_022706825.1 Bacillota bacterium | reverse complement strand
TTTCTTTACCAATTCAATTATCTGCTTCTGTCTGCTTGTAAATTCTATTGCAACCACCTGCCTCAAGGAAATATTCAGAGCCATCCTGTCTGGGGCTGTGTATGCACTCCTGTTTATTCAGCCCAATTTTTTACTTTATTCTCATTAAATACTATCATAATGCATTGACAAGCACAACAAAAATCAATTATTTATTCATCACTACAGCACTCAAATCAGCAATTCTGTTCATCATGTCCCCTATGCTCTTTAAAAGCCCCAGCCTGTTGTTCCTGATTTTCTCATCTTCAACCATTACCATAATATTGTCAAAGAAGTCGTCAATGGGTTTTTTAAGTGTTATCATAAGCTCCAGAGCCTTTCCATAATCTCTGTTGTCTACGCAGTTCACAAATTTTGCATAAACTTTATCGTAGTCATGCAAAAGTTTCAGTTCAGCCTTCTCAGTAAACAGCAACTCGTTGATTTCCGTGCTCTTGCCCTTAGATGCCAGGTTGGATACCCGATTGAAGGAACCCAGTATGTTCATGAACTCATCCTTGTACTTCCATTTTGAAAGCTCCAGAATCTTCAGGTATGAGTCATATATATCGTCAAACCCGGCATTTATAACAGCATCAATAACGTCATACTCAAAGCCCTTGTCTATCATGACATTTTTGAGTCTTTGCCTGAAGAATTCCAATATGTCCCTCTTTACTGACTTTTCATCACCCTTCAATATCCCTTTTTCTTCAAAAGGCTTAAGGGAATTATGAATTAATTGCGCCAAACCAAGATGAATGTTACTGTCGAGTATTATTGACGTAACCCCTATTGCCTGTCTTCTTAAGGCATATGGATCCTGAGAGCCTGTCGGTTGAATTCCTATGGCAAAGCACCCGCATATGGTGTCAATTTTGTCTGAAATGCCAAGAATTGAACCATTCAATGTTTCGGGAGTACAATCCCCTGCAAACCTCGGCAGGTAATGCTCAAATATGGCATCCGCCACTTCCCTGTCCTCTCCTTGCAGCAGTGCATACTCCCTTCCCATTATCCCCTGAAGCTCGTCAAATTCCTTAACCATATTGGTGACTAAATCAGCTTTGCATAAGTGTGCAGACCTCAGCAGATTCTTTTTCGCACCGGCGTTTAATCCCAAAATCGCAGCCAGATATTCTGCTATGGCAGAAATTCTCTGAGTCTTATCATATATTGTTCCTAAGGTTTCCTGGAATACCACATTCTTAAGCTTTTCTGCGCAATTATCCAAGGATTCCTTCCTGTCCTCGCTATAGAAGAAATCCGCATCAGCCAGTCTTGCCTTAAGAACCTTCTCATTGCCTTCCCGCACCGTTTCGAGGAAGCGGCTGTCACCATTTCTTACAGTTATGAAGTAATTCATAAGATTCTTATCATTATCCACAACCGGAAAATACCTCTGATGCTCCTTCATGGGAGTAATTACTGCTTCCTTGGGAAGCTTAAGGTATTCGGCATCAAAACCGCCAATAAGTGCGGTAGGATACTCTACAAGATATACAACCTCCTCCAGCAGCTCTTCATCTATAAGCACTTCCCCGCCTTTTTCCCTGGCCAGCTCCTCGCACTGCCTGCGGATTATTGCGCGTCTTTCCTCCTGGTCCGCTATTACAAAGCCTGCTTTCAGCTTATCAAAATACTCTGCAGTGTTATTTATCTTAATACTGCCTTTAGATAATACCCTGTGCCCTTTAGTATACCGGCTGCACTTTATTCCGTCCTTGTCAAACTTTATCAGCTCATCCCCCAGTATTGGCACCAGCCATCTGACAGGCCTTGCGAATCTGAAGGACTTATTGCCCCATTTCATTGACTTGGGAAAAGATATTGAAGTAAGTATATCGGGGAGTATGGTTTTCAGTACTTTTTTAACAGGCTGCCCCTTTTCCTGCTTCTTGTAGTATACATATTCCACACCGGAAAGCTCCTGTATAAAAACATCACCAAGCTCTGCCTTCCGGCCCTTTAAAAAGCCCAGCAGCGCTTTGCTCGGATTTCCGTTTTCATCGTAGGCTGCCCTCCTGGAAGGCCCCTTCACCAGTTCCTCCAGATTCTCCTGCTGTTCCGCAATGCCTTTGACAAACAGCACTATTCTCCTGGGAGTACCATAGGCCTTTATCTCTTCAAAAGCTATCCTGTAATTTTTAAGCATTGCTCCGGAAATACTTTTGACCTGCTTCAGGGTTGAAGGCATATAATTTGCGGGAATTTCCTCAGTGCCTATTTCGAATAACAAATCCTTACTCATTTTTTTCACCTCCGAATACAGCCTTCTTGAGAAGAGGATATCCCAATTCCTCTCTCTGCTTCAGATAACCTTGAGCTACAAGCCTTGCCAGATTTCTTACCCTTCCGATAAAGCCGGTCCTTTCAGTAACGCTTATAGCCTTTCTTGCATCAAGAATGTTAAAAGCATGTGAACATTTCAGAACGTAGTCATATGCCGGAAGTATAAGGCCTATATCCAGCAGCCGTTTTGCCTCTGCCTCATATTCGTCAAAAAGTGTAAAAAGCAGTTTGGTATCAGCTTCCTCGAAGCTATACTTTGAATGCTCGAATTCCGCTGTCTTGAATACATCTCCATAGTTTATCCCCGAAACCCATTCAATATCAAATACATTACTTAAATCCTGAATATACATCGCAATTCGCTCCAAACCGTAGGTCAGTTCCGCAGACTCCAGCTGACAGTCTATGCTGCCTACTTGCTGGAAGTACGTGTACTGGGTTATCTCCATTCCATCCAGCCAGACCTCCCATCCGAGTCCCCAGGCTCCAAGTGTGGGAGCCTCCCAATTGTCCTCAACAAACCGTATATCATGCTTGACGGGGTCAATCCCCAATGCTTTCAGGCTTCCCAGGTACAAATCCTGCACGTTGTCGGGAGAGGGCTTCAATATTACCTGAAATTGATGATGCTGATACAGTCTGTTGGGGTTCTCTCCATACCTTGCATCCGCAGGCCTCCTTGAAGGCTCTACGTAAGCAATCCTCCAAGGCTCCGGCCCCAAAGCCTTGAGGAAGGTATATGGACTCATTGTGCCGGCTCCTTTCTCCACATCATAAGGCTGTGCAATAATGCAGTGCCGGTCAGCCCAGTATTTTTGAAGCGTCAGGATTATTTCTTGAAATGTCATTTTTCATCCCTCCATAATAAAATAGAAAAACCTTTCATCCCTTGAAGTAAGGGACGAAAGGTCTGCTTCCGCGGTTCCACCCTTTTTGACTTGAAATCAATCAAGCCCTCTTTTTTAAGCTTATGCTCCAAAGTGCCCGTAATCACATGCACTGCCGGCTCACACCATGTGCTTCATCCGGTGAAGCACCCCCGGTTCTCTGATAATGCACTTCCTGATTACTCCTCTTCTTCAACACATTTTAGCATTAACACTAATTTAGCAAATCATAAATATTTTGTCAATAATCAATATGTTTTACACTAAACCTTTTACATTGAATTCAACTAGTGTAAAACATTTTCCTTGATTCATATGTTGTGAAAAATACATTACTTTAACACAAAATCAGAATCTATCTGATTTTGTAATGATAAATCTTTTTCACAACATATATTATTGCTTAAATGTATTGTCGGTATTGTCATTGACAGCTCCGAAAATATCCGATGCATCCGCCGCCGCAGAATTATGTCCTGCTTCCGATGATGTCATGTTTCTGAAATCATCTGCGGCATTTTTGATTTTGCCTGCCAAATTATCTGCTGTATTTGTGATTGCTTCAGATACATTAATCGTCTGTTTGTTTGGCCTTTCTACTTCTATTACGCATTTTGAAAGCAGCGCAACTGCAGTTCCTATTGCCGTAAGCTGCGGTATCACCACTGCGCTTATTGCTCCCGCAGTTACAGGAATGTCAAGTATTACATAGTCATCTTTCTTTACTCTTATTCTGTTCACGTTGCCGGATTTGACTATTCCCTTCAGCTTTTCAACAGCCTCGCTGCCTTTTACCGAGATAGTCTCCGTCCACCTTTTATCTCCCGCCTCTTCAATATTTATCAAGGCATCCACTACATTGCCGTTTGCGGCTTCCAGAGCTTCCTTGGCTTCCTTATAGGTCACTCCTGTTCTATCCCTGATGATATCAACCTTTTCCAGACTTATATCCATGGAACTTACTCCTTTCAGAACATTAATAAATTTACTTCTGGGCATTCAAATCCTTCATAGAGTCTAAAAAATCAAGGGACTTAAACCTTTTATCCAGGTGACTTTGGATGAAGGATCTTGTTATTTTTTCAATTTCATTAAAAATAGTATTATCAATTTTCTTAGTATTTAGTCTAGAAATTTCAATGTTCAACAAAAAATTAATGGCTTCAGCCGTACCTTGGCTTATCCTGAAAACTTCTCCGGCATTTTTTTGATTTTCACCGGTGCTGCAGCTGCCGCATATTACTCCGCCCAAATCAACACTGAATCTTGTATAATCCTCACTGCTCTTTCTGCATATGGCACACCTGGCAATATTAGGCCTGTACCCGCTTATATCCATAAGCTTGAGTTGGTAGCCGACACCCAGAATCCCTATTGGTATATTTTCGGTTGAAAGATAGTATAGTGTTTTTGCAAGCAGCAGGAACAGTCTTTCACTGGGAATACCCTCATCGGAAACAGCTTCTGCAAGCTCGGCAAAATATGTGGCATAAGAAAGCCTAAGCAAATCCTTCCTTATGTTATAAAAGGTTTCTCTCGTTACTGCCTGGGAAATGTGATAAAAGTTCGTGCCCTTATATAATACGAACTCACTGAAAACAAAAACCTCAGACGATGAAAGAAGGCTGCTTTTAGGTTTTCTGCAGCCTTTGGCAATTGCTTTGATTTTTCCGTTGTTTCTCGTAAGTATCGTAAGTATCTTATCGGCTTCTCCCAGGTTGGTATACCTCAGGACTATACCTTCCGTCTTGGATATCGGCATTAAATCACTCCCAATTATATCCGAAGTTCTTAAGTGCACTTCTGCTGTCACGCCAATTTCTTCTCACCTTGACCCAAAGCTGAAGATTGATCCTGCAATGCAGCAGGTTCTCTATGTCAACTCTGGATCTGACACCTATCTCTTTCAGCATCCTGCCTTGCTTGCCTATTATTATTGCTTTGTGTGATTCCTTCTCACAATATATTGTAGCAGCAATATCCATGAGATCCTTATTTTCTCTTTCTTTCATGGAGGTAATTTCCACGGCAGTGCCATGAGGCACTTCCTCTGATGTAAGCTCAAGGACCTTCTCTCTGATAATTTCTGATACAATGAACTTCTCAGGCATATCGGTATATATATCCTCCGGAAAATACCTGGGCCCTTCCGGCAGATGCTTAACTATTTCCTTCAGAAGCTCATCCAGATTCTCCCCGGTGCTTGCCGAAACAGGTATTATACTGTCAAAATAATCTTCATGCATTATTAAGGAAGCTGCAATCTGTTCCAGCCTGGGTTTGGGTATCTTGTCAATTTTGTTCAGCACAAGTATAACCGGGGAGTTAACTTTTTCCGCCACCTGTGCGGCATACATGTCTCCCGGCCCTACTTCAGCTGAACAGTCAAACATGACTACAACTACATCCACGCCTTTCAAGGACTCGGTTGCCGTTTTCACCATATACTCCCCCAACATGTGCCTTGGCTTATGTATACCGGGAGTATCGATAAAAACTATCTGGTACTCACTTGTGGTATATATGCAGCGGATTGAGTTCCTTGTAGTCTGGGGTTTGCTGGAAATAATGGATACCCGCTCCCCCAGCAGCTTGTTTATAAGAGTTGATTTGCCCACATTCGGCCTTCCGATGATTGTCACAAATCCTGATTTAAATTTTGTGTTCATAATACTACTCCTTATATGAAGAATGCGACGCATTCTTCGGGTACGAGGTACGAGGCGCGAGGTTCGAGGTTTAGGGCAGGGCTTCGGAGTTATGATAACACTGAAGACACGAAAAACCGCTATATGCACGGCGGGATAAATATTACGTTACATAAATAATTATCGATAATGATGTAAGTATCGAAATTTTCTTATGTAACTATATAATATATAAAAGTTACCATGCAATCGCGCAGCGATTCCATGAAACAGCCGTGTCTCCCGTGTTACCCGTTACCTGCGTCGCATTATCCTACTAATGCGCTTAGAATTCAACAAATGCCTCGGGTAACAACTCCCCGATGGTATGAACCCTTACTTCATCTCCGCTCTTTGTAATTAGCTTTATGTCCAAACCCCATTCGGACATGAACTGCCTGCAAATTCCGCAGGGATACGTGAAGCCCTTCAGGCTGCTGGCAACCGCAATGGCTTCAAACTCCCTCTCTCCTTCGGATATAGCCTTTGTAAATGCAACTCTTTCCGCACATATGGTTGCACCAAAGGATGAGTTTTCTACATTGCAGCCGGTATATACCTTGCCGCTCCTGGTCAGCAGCGCCGCCCCGACCTTGAAATTCGAATATTTCACATAAGCATTTTCCATGGCTTCCTGTGCTTTTTCAATTAACACATCGTAATTCATGCCTATCACTCCCTGATTTCAACCTTCACATAGTCCGGAACCACCTGTACCCATGTAACTCCCTTGTTCATAAGCACTTCATTGCCCTTAAGGTCCTTGTATACCTCCTTTGCGCTCCTGCCGTCCTTGTTCCATTCAATTTCTATCAGCTTCCCTCCGCTGAGGTAGTATCCTCTGCCCTTGCCGATATTCTTTATTTCCAACCGTCCTACATCGTCAAGAACCTTTCTGGTGGTTTTTTGAACAATTATATTGGCTGCAGCTATGTCCTTTCCCGATTCCTTGTCTTTGAGCCTTGTTCCGTTTATCGTCCTATAATATAATTTGTCCTTTTCACTATATTCATACCCGACAACATAATTCTTGCTGTAATTAAATATGATTGATCGGGTAGCCTTTCCATCCGGTTCAAGGAATTCTTCGTTGAACTTGAAATACTCAGGTGCCGTTTTGTTATTGAATTTATTGGTTTCCATTACTTCTCTCATAAGCTTGGTGCTTGTATACAGGTTATGGGGCATCTTCCTGTCCTTTGACCTCCAGAAGCATGGGGACCCTTTCAAGTCATTGAGGGTATTTACTTTTAGCGTGACCAGGTCCTGAAGGGCCTGGGGGCTCCCGCCGCAGTGCACGTATACTGCATTGAATTCCAGGGCTTTATCTATGAAATAAGGCCTCGCACTTCTCACCGGGCCGACTTTGTCTGCATGAGTGTGGTGAAAAATTGCCATATATCTCGTGATATTGCCTTCAACAGGGATTTCATACACTATCTCCGCCTCTGAAAGCCCTGACTGGGGTCTTGCGTTATATTCATTGTCAATCATCACAGCTATAGGCCTGAGCTTCAAATCAGCCTCATATGTTACCAACTCCCCCGTCAATGGGCAAGGCGACCCCTTGGGCGGTTCGGGAGCCGGAGGCGGACTCGGCTCGACAACCGGTTCAGGTGTGACCTCCGGTTCAGTACTTGATACAGGTTCAGTGGCTTTACCGCATCCGGAAAATATTACTGCGATAATACATAAAATCATCAGCATAAATTTACATCTGTTATTTTTCATATGAGACCCTCTTTCATTAAATAAAATCACAATATTCCTAAGCAATCTCCATATTCTTCAGTATTTCTTCCTGCTTATCGAATATTTCTCCCTCCGAAGCTTCTTCATCATGGTCATAGCCCAGAAGGTGCAGCATCCCATGTACCAGCAGGAAAGCCAGTTCCCGCTTAAAGCTGTGCCCGTACTCCTCCGACTGCTCCGCTGCTTTTTCCATTGATATGACTATATCCCCCAATGCAATTTCCTCTTCTATATATTCGGCACCTTCATCCTCTGTATTAAGCTCTTCTTCGATGAACTCCGCTAACGGAAAGGATAATACATCCGTTTCCTTGTCAATATTCCTGTATTCTTTGTTAAGCTTCCTCATCTCTTGATTGTTCACGAAAGAGATACTAACCTCGAATGCCTCTTCGCACTGCTCATAGGCAAGAACCTTTTCAACTACTTGTACGACAAATGCTTCCAAAGCCTCATCAACTTTTATTTCTTCCTGTCTGTTGTCTATCAATACCGACATATAATTACCTCCAAATATTATTTACTTCGTACTTCAAAGCCCGCCCTAATTCCCGTATCTCGTATCTCGCACCCTGTACCCCGGACCTCGCGACCCCGTAACACATTATTGTACATCTTTAATAGTTTCCGGATATTCTATTCTATCATGGAATATTCCTGCCAGCACCTTCACGAAAGCCTGTCCTATCATCTCCAGATCCTTTAGCGTAAGGTCACAGTTGTCCAGTTGTGCATCATTGAGCTTATCCTTAATTATTTTTCTCACTCCTTGTTCAACCTGATCCCGGGTAGGCTCGGATAATGACCTGATATAGGCCTCAACCGAATCTGCCAGCATAACTATCGCAGCTTCTTCCGTCTGAGGCTTTCTGAATGGATATCTGAACTTACTCTCATCCACTGCTTCGGCCCCTTCTGCACTTAATGCCTTGTGATAGAAATATGCTACCAGAGTGTTTCCATGATGCTCCTCGATAATCCTTATTACTGTGGAGGGGAGCTTGTTCTTTCCGGCAATCTCCACTCCGTCCTTTACATGGGAAGTAATGACCAGGGCACTTAGGTTGGGAGTAATTTTATCATGGGGGTTATCCCTGGTAATCTGGTTTTCCTTGAAGAAATAAGGCCTTTTGAGTTTTCCGATGTCATGATAGTATGCCCCTACCCTGCATAAAAGCGCATTGGCACCTATGTCTTCCGCCGCCGCCTCCGCCAGGTTTCCCACCAATATCGAGTGGTAGTAGGTGCCGGGTGCTTCGATAAGCAGCCTCCTCAGCATCGGCTGATTCGGGTTTGACAATTCCAGAAGCTTTAAAGGGGTGATGATATCAAATACCGTTTCAAAAAACGGCAGCGTACCAATGGTAAGGACTGCTGAAAGAGTACCTCCTATGACACCGTACAACCCGTTGTTAATCATCCTGTATATATCTTCCCTGTTCAGAATGCCTTCACTGAATATGACCAGCAGGCTGACCAGGCTTACGGCCAATCCTGACAGGATAAAGGTACTCCTGTGGTGTGTTTTTGATACCATTCCCGCGCCAAGTATACCGGTCAGGAGCATCATGACCACTACATGCAAGTCAAAGCCTCCAAGAAAGCCTGCAAGTATGGACGTCATTATATTCGTCATTATGGCTATTCGTGGGCTTACCAATATCGAGACAAGCATTGCCCCTGCGGGCAGTACTATGAGATACTGGGAAATATTTTTGAGCATCATGGTAACAGTCAATGCCATAATGGCTGTCAAGCTGATAAGAAGTAAAGTAGAATTGCTGTCCCAAAGCTTTTTGTCAAGGCTTCGCAGGTACAGGCCCATAATAATAAGACAAATGCCGATTATTACCCCATAGCCTAAATAGAATTGAATGTCAAATCTGTCCTTATCACTTTCGGCCAGAAGCCCATAGGCATTGAGCAGCTGTATCTGCTGAGATGATAATTCCTGCCCTTTGCCGACTATCAGAGTACCCTTGCGGATGACTACATCTTCCACCTTTTCCCGCTCGCTCTGTTTTCTTGCCAATGTTGTCTGCTCATCATAGTACATATTTGGTTTCAGAACCATTACGGCAATATCCGCGCCAATTTCATTAAGCTGGCTTTTCTTGGGAAGATTCATAAAGAATTCCCTTATATCGCTTCTCTTGTCATTTAGCTGCTGTTCGGTAATCCTCCCGCTAAGCATCTGGTTGTTTATATATTTGATATTGTGTTCCAAAGATGCGAGATCTGCTTCCGAAACATCAAGAAGCATATTATACAAGCTGTTTCCAAGGCTTATGTTGGAATTTTGTTTAATAAGGTTAAGCTTCTGCACCTTATCCAGCTCCGCATTACTCCTGACTGAATTCAAAAGCATAAAAAAGTCGCTTATCTTCTTTTCTATATCGATCTGAACAGTCAAATCCAGGTTGTAAACCGGTTGGACACTATCCTCCGCTTGTTTTCTCCTTAGCTCGGTGGCGGACTTGTCCACAATATCTGTTGGAGCATATATGTCTTTATCGGATATATCACCTACCTGGAGAAGATGTTTCTGCGGCGCAGTATTCAGAACAAACAGTAAAAACAGCGCAATAAAAAGGCCTGCAACCAGTAATGCTCTGATTGTAGTGCTGTTTCTTGCCAGCCTTTTTAAATCCGAAACCGAATACTTTATCATTCGCTCTCTCCTATTTCCTCTTCATGCTTTTCATAAGCCTTTATGATATCCTTTACCAGCTTATGCCTGACAACATCCTTTTCACTGAAGTATACAAATCCTATACCCTTAATACCTTTCAATATCTCCATGACTTGCTTCAGTCCGGAATATTTCCCTTTGGGCAGGTCAATCTGTGTAATGTCCCCGGTAATAATGGCCTTGGAACCAAAGCCTAATCTGGTCAGGAACATTTTCATCTGTTCAGGGGAAGTATTTTGCGCTTCATCCAGTATGATATATGAGTCATCAAGAGTCCGTCCTCTCATATATGCAAGGGGTGCTACCTCTATTACCCCTCTCTCTATATGCTTTTGATAGGTCTCCGCACCCATTATGTCATGCAAAGCATCATATAAAGGCCTTAGATACGGATCTACCTTGTTCTGCAGGTCTCCGGGCAAAAAACCCAGCTTTTCTCCGGCTTCCACTGCAGGCCTTGTAAGGATTATCCTGCTTACCTCATGGCTTTTGAATGCCTTTACTGCCATAGCCATTGCAAGATAAGTCTTCCCTGTCCCCGCAGGGCCTATTCCGAATACAACCTCATTGTTGCGTATTGCATCTATATACCTCTTCTGTCCTATTGTCTTGCTTTTTATTGCTTTCCCCCTGGCGTTTGTGATTATAACACTGTCAAACTCCTCACTCCTGTTTTCCCTGCCCTCTTTTACAAGTTCAATAGTATAGCTTACCGCATGGCTTGTAACAGCTTCACCGTTCTCCTGTATTTTCATAAGAGTATTCAGAGTTCTTTCCGCCATCGCAACGGCGTTTTCTTGTCCCACAATCTTTACTTCGCCCTCTCTGACAATTATGTCAATATTGAACTCATCTTCTATGACTTTTAGATTCTGGTCAAAGTTCCCAAAGAGATTCATTATTCTTTCCATATTATCAATTTGTATACTAGCTTCAGTAAATTGCTCCTGCAATTGTTCTCCTCCTTATGTGCTTCGGACACCATGCATGTGGTGCGGACACCATGTATGGTGTCCCTACTAGTAAATTTTTTGTTTCACGCCAATATCCTCAAGCACCTCGACACTTATTTTTGCCTTGACAGACTTTTTATCTGTGTAATAGTTTATATCTCTTTTCAGAATTACGGCATCTTCCGGTATCCGAAGCTTTATTCTTGCATTCAGCCTTTCCGCGCATCTCTCCTTGGCTTCGTCAACCATAATTGTCTTTAGTTCGGGTACTAATTCTTCAAATCTGTATTCAATAAGCTTTATTGGAAATACATAATCTCCGAAGCTTATCAGGTGCCTCTCTTCCACATATTCGTTAAAATCCTTGAAGTTCACGCTTTTCTTCCTTGAGAATTCTTTGTCCAGCAGCTTCAGTTTATACTGCCGTGCAACCCTTCCGGTCGGCTTGAATTCTATTTGCTGAAGGGGTATTTCCTCTGCGTCCTCATACCATGTCCTCGCACTTACTTGAGCAAGAGAATGTATTTGCCTGGGTTCCAGGTTTTCTCTCAATATTGTGCCTGTGACCAGCTTCTGCCCCTTTCTCACAGAATCCCCGTCCTTAACCAGGGGATCGCCGGAAAGCACCAGCAGCTTTGTTATCACTCCGTCTTTTGCCGCAACAATGTCGCAGGCATCAGTGCGGCTGATCAGTGGAGGCCCTTCACTTTTCTCAACAACCTCTACCACTGCCTTGGTACCTTTTATTTGTATCCCGATCCATGAAAGCTCCGGCATTTTTATCAGCACCTGATTCTCAATATGCCTTCTGTCCAGCCTTCCTTTCCAGCTTCCTTCCTTAAGCCCTTCGTTATAAAGGCATCTTAATATGCTCTCATTATCGACATCCTTGGTTCCAACTATTTCAATCATCCAGACAAAGGAGGACATTATGTAAATAAATACACACATCAGGAACAGGCCGGAATAGAATAGCTTTCTTCTTCTTATATTCCTTAGGATAAAAGGAAAGCCCCGCTTGTTCAATATGCTGACTGAACTGTCCGTTTTTCGTACAATGTCCCTGAGCCTTCCGAAATTCTCCAGCCCTATTTTTGCCTTGACCGTTGTATAGTCAAGCTTCTCGATATCCCATATGTAAATATTATTGACTACTGCAAGATTAATAAACCTTTCAATCTTCAGTCCTTTAACAATAATAATAGCATATCCCCTCAAATAATTCCATATTCGTATGATAAACATGCCTCTTATACCCCCAGCAACTTCAATGATACTTAGAATTCCATATTCGTTATTTCTCCCGTTATCGTAATTTCCTCCTGAAATATTGTTTTTATTGCAAGGTTTTTACCGTGAAGGGCGACTATACCGCTGCCGGTGTTGATTCTAATAAGCTCTTCGCTGTATTCGATTATACCCTTATGGTTTTCCACCGTTATCTGCCCGGTACCAATGATGATTATTTTGGAAACATCCAGGACAATATCCTTGGGAAGTTCGAAAGTATTGGACAGCTTCTCTCTTAATTTGTAACTCCTTTTACCCATAGCACACACCTCTGTATAAATGTATGCGAAAGAGGTACTTTGAAGAACAAAAATAGGATTGCCGCACAATAGGACATGGGGACGTTTCTCCTGTCCCGCTTTCAGCGGGACAGGAGAAACGTCCCCATGTCCTACTCCTTTTTGACGCTTATCTTATTCTTCTTTTCATTGCTCTGGGGGGCCCCAGAACCTCAGCCATGACTACGCTTCTAAGAAGGTTATCCTCTGCTATTTCAAATATGAAGCCTTCTTCCTCCGTTTCTCTTATCTCAGCCTTTAAGGCATCCAACCTGCTGTGTTCAGGGTGTTCATCGCAGATACCCTCGGAGCTGCTGCTATGCTCTACATAATCCAAGCTGCCGACCCTTCTTCTGTCTTCAATCTCCATGCCTTCATAGTCTTCAGCAGGCTTTGATTCCGGCACATGTTCCTCCGGACTTCCGAATAACTCATTCCAGCTTTTTCCCAAGTCTGCTAATGGCCCTTCAGACCACTGCGGGACATGTTTTTGCCTTTGAACCGGCTTCTGCCTGTATTGGCCTTGCTGCCGGTTCATGCCTCTTCTGCCCCTGCCCTGGTTCTTCTGCTGCTTTGCAGCAAGGTTAAACAAGGCTATTATTATAGCTATTACTATATATATACCTTCCAACTACATCCCTCCTTTGATGGAGATGCTATAGGGGCTATTTCTTTTCCTTTTCAATGCTGTCACTCTTTCCAACCTTTGATATTGCATCCCTCATCAGAGTATCAGCCTGCACATTCTGCAGTTGGTAGTAATCCATCACACCCATTCTCCCGTTTCTCAGGGCGTCAGCAAGTGCCTTTGGCACCTCGGCTTCTGATTCTACAACCTTTGCTCTCATTTCCTGGACTGCCGCCTTCATCTCCTGCTCTTTGGCAACAGCCATGGCACGTCTTTCCTCCGCCTTTGCCTGAGCTATCCTTTTATCTGCTTCCGCCTGGTCTGTCTGCAGCTGGGCGCCGATATTCCTGCCTACATCTACGTCGGCTATATCTATTGAAAGTATTTCAAAGGCTGTACCGGAATCAAGCCCCTTTGCCAGAACCGTCCTTGATATCAGATCAGGGTTTTCCAACACTGATTTGTGGCTCTCGGAGCTTCCGACGGTTGTAACGATACCTTCACCAACTCTGGCAATGATAGTCTCTTCGCCGGCACCTCCTACCAGTCTGTCGATATTGGCTCTCACAGTCACTCTTGCTTTTGCCCTTACTTCTATACCGTCCTTAGCTACTGCTGCTACCACAGGAGTCTCAATTACCTTCGGATTAACGCTCATCTGCACAGCCTGCAAAACATCTCTCCCCGCCAAGTCAATAGCTGCCGCCCTTTCGAAGCCCAGTTCTATTTCCGCTCTCTGTGCAGCTATAAGTGCATTTACCACCCTGTCAACATTACCTCCCGCAAGATAGTGGGCTTCAAGCTGGTTTACACCAACGTCAAGGCCGGCCTTTCTGGCCTTTATAAGAGGGTTCACAATCCTGCTTGGAATAACCCTCCTGAGCCTCATGCCCACAAGATTGAAAATCCCGACATTTACTCCTGCCGCCAGGGAAGAAATCCATAATCCCAGGGGAACAAAACTTAAAAATATTGTCAAGCCAAGTATTATTACAAACAGGGATACTACATAAAATAATAAGTCACTCATCGATATACCTCCGATTCTTTAATCATATTCTCTTTACCACTATTCTGCCGCCTTCAATCTTTATAACCTCAACCTCAATACCCTTGTCAATAAACTCTGCTTCGGACACTGCATCAATCTTGTTTCCGTCAATTATCACGGTACCTGCAGATCTTAACGGAGTAGCAACAGTCCCTCGCATGCCCAAATATTTTTCATAACCCTTTGTACTTACATATCCTTCTTCATTTTTCTGTTCAGTATTCAATATCATTGATTTTACGAAGCGTTTCCCGTAACCCATCCTGTATAGGGCAACAACCAGTATAACAGCTATTGCTGTGGTTCCTACAAGCAAAAGTATGGCTTGAAAGAAGCTGGATGAAATCATTACTATACTGGCCAATACAAGTACAATACCGCTTATTCCTGCAACACCAAACCCCGGCATAAGTGCCTCAATCATTAGAAGCACCATACCCGTAACGTATAGGAATGCCGTAAGCAGGCCCCAATCTCCAAACATCCGTTTCACCCCCAACATTCAAATATTATATTTATCCAGTATATCTTGTATAAAATATAGAATTATTTATGCCCTGTATTATTTAAGTATAATATTATCATAACAGTTTTATGCAGGGTTAACAACTGGAAATAAGTTAAGTGGGGACACGGGGACGTTTCTCCTGTCCCGCTTTCAGCGGGACAGGAGAAACGTCCGAAACCACTGAAAAATGCTTCATAAATAATGTAAAAAATTCAACAAAATAGTATAAAATAGCACCAAAAAAACCCTTCTTGTGATATAATGAAAGTACCACAAACACTACATACAAGGAGGGTTTTAAGGTGCTTAAGAATGAATCTAAGCAATTAAGTCTATATTCAATATTATATAACAAAATTCCAGAAAATCATATACTAAAAAGAATTAATAGTGTCGTTGATTTTAGTTTCATAAACAAACTTCTGGAAAGCTCATATTGCAAATTTTACGGAAGGCCTGCTAAAGAGCCTGAAATGATGTCTAAACTGTTGATTCTTCAGTATCTATACAACCTTTCAGATGAAAAAGTAATAGAAGATACAAGAATCAACCTGGCATACATGTGGTTTATCGGAGTGAACCCTGAGGATGACCTTCCTAATTCAAGCCTACTTGCTAAGTTCAGAACCCAAAGGCTTAAAGAAATAATGCTTGATGATATAATTAAAGAAGTTATCCGACAGTGTGTAGAAAAAGGAATTATCAAAGGAACAGGGATGACTGTTGATTGCACGCATACGCAGGCAAACACCGGAAAATTGATACCGGAAAGAATCATGAAACACCTTGCCAAGAAGATAATTAAA
>JAKJBU010000036.1 GCA_022706825.1 Bacillota bacterium | reverse complement strand
TCCAAGGCAGGTTGCCCACGTGTTACTCACCCGTCCGCCGCTAAGATTTCTTTGGCACTCAATACTCTAATTCTTCTTGTTGTTATGTGTTGGCACTTTATAAACGCGTGATGAAGAAACTTTTATCAGTGTTTTTAACATCTATGTTGTTTCTTCATGACGCTTCCTTTGCGTCACTACTAGAGTACTCAGTGCCAAAGAAATCTCCGCTCGACTTGCATGTGTTAGGCACGCCGCCAGCGTTCGTCCTGAGCCAGGATCAAACTCTTTAGTTAATTTATTTCCACTCTCATTTGAGAGCTTCTTAACTCTTCATTTGACCTAACTCAAAAGAATTCTTGGTTTCATTCATTTTACACTGTTTAGTTTTCAAGGATCAATCCTCATATATTATATGGAAGATCTTGCGATTCTTCTCATATCCTGCCGCCTTTTGTTTCAGCGACGTTTATTATGTTACCACATCCCAAACTTGTTGTCAATCAGGATTTTTGTGGTATTCTGAGTTTCACTTTTTTCCTGTCTTTTTCTGCTTCGCCGATTCGCCGTTTCCAAAGCAGGAACTATATCTTATCAAGTTATATGATAAACGTCAATAAGTAATTAATTCCATAAGTTTATCATATAACATACCTTGATTTTGTCCATTTAATGAAGCTTTTGCTTCATTGCTGACAGACAGCAGCGCTGTCCGGATGGGACATATATGATAAATGTCAATTGGTGAACACAGGAAGTTCTTCTGCGTTCAATTCTTCATCATTCAAGTTATATATTATACTTTCTCCATTATATATAATAAGGTTAATAAGTTTTTTATCCTGACCAAACTGCTCTATCACCTTTTCACAAACAATACTCATATCTTCATCTTTAATTTTGTTTATGGATAGAAAAAAAACATCTTTGTATTATTTTTTGTATTATGTATGATTTAATTCAGAATTTAAATGCAAATAAAAAAGAGGCGGGAGATATGCTCGCCGCCTGTTGGACATCTTTTTGACTCGTTATATCTTAAATTTGCTTATCAAGGCATTTAGCTCGCCTACAACCTCTGCAAGGTCGTTGGCTATTTGTGCTACTTCTTCTATGGCTGCTGTCTGTTCCTGCATAGATGCGGTTATTTCTTCGGTTCCGGCAGCGCTCTCCTGGGAAACTGCTGCTTGAGATTCTACAATATCAACTATTTTATGTATACCGCTTATAATATTCTCGGTAGCTTCTGCAATTCTGCCAACCTGATTTACAGCTTCCTGAGTCACATTGTTTATCTTGATGAAGGCCTCTTCAGTCTGTTTTACTGCTGTCTGCTGCTCTTCAATTACTCTTATGGATTTATCTGCCTGTATCTTTGCATTCCCTATACCAGACTGTATCTCTGCAATTATTTCCGATATCTTGAGTGCTGATTTCGTGGCACCCTCAGCAAGCTTCCTTACCTCATCAGCAACCACAGCAAATCCTTTTCCGATCTCACCTGCTCTTGCCGCCTCAATTGCTGCATTTAAAGCAAGCATATTAGTCTGATTTGCTATTCCGGTTATGACTTCCGTTATATCACCGATTTCATCAGCTCGTTTTGACAAATCATTGATGGAGCTGCCAAGGTCTTCTGCACTTAATACACTTTCCTTCATTTTTTCATTCTGGTACTTGATTATTTCAACACCTGCCAGAACGGTATCCTTGGTAAGTTCAGTATTTTTGACTGTGTCCTCTATATTGAGGGAAATAGCTTCAGCTTTACTCAGAACATCCTTTGCAGTCAACGCTCCTTTTGTAGCACCGTCTGCCTGCTCAGTGGCTCCTTCTGCAAGCTCATTAATTGTTGTTGCTATTTCCGAAGCACCTTTGCTTGATATATCCGCTGACTCAGCCAGCCTTTTACCTGACTCGCTAAGGCTCCTTGTCATCTCAAGTCCCTTTTCTATTATTTCTCTCAGGTTATTGCTCATCACGTTAATGCCTTCGCTAAGCTTTGAAAACTCTTTGCTGGACCTTATGTCAATTGTTTTTGTAAGATCTCCTTCGCCGATAGTTTTTAATGACTTCAATAACTTGTTAATTTCATTGGTAACATTTACTTTAAGGAGTAAATATATTATAAGTATGCAAAGCACAAGAGCTGCTGCAGATATCATTACTATATTTCTCAAGAACAGGCTCATCCCGGATGTAAATTCCGATACAGGGATTACCGTGCATACTATATATTGTCCGGTATCCTGATATTTCGTAAAATACTCTGTTCCATCCGAAATATACTTGAATTCACCGGAATCACTTTCCCTTATTTTCCTGCCCCAATCATATTCAGCTGCTTTGCCGCCCTGTACTGCCATATCCTTATGACTGATTATTTTATCCGATTCTTTATCCACAATAATGACAATGCCGTTTGCACCAAAGCTTGTATCCTTTGAAATGCCGCTTATATCTGCCTTTTCCAATTCACTCTGAAGCTTCCGGCCTGATACTCCAATCAGTATTATCCCCGGTTTATCCTTTCTGGCTACACCGGCATACTGAAAAAGAGCATTATCTGAACCTCTTACTATTGGATCCTGAACAAACTCAAAGTTGGAATCGGTCAGTGCCGGTAAAAAAGGTTTCATTCTTTCATTGTAATTCAAATCCAAACCATAAGAGGTTGCAATCGTACCCCATCTTATTATTCCGTTCTCATCAGTTATATGTATTTCATCAACCTCCAAGGAAGCTGACATGTCAAACAAAGCAGAATTGTTCTGAATAAATCCGGGATTTTGTTTAATTACATTGGCCAGAATCTCAGCTTTATTTAAAAATTCCATTTTAAGCTCCATCCTACTGATAGATACCTCTGCATTCCGTTGAAGAATTATATTCTGAACCTCTTCCAGCTTACTCCCTGATAACTGCGACATATTACTCTCGATTAACTTTCCGGTAAAATAGAATGATACTCCGGATAATGATGCAATTGCTGCAATCAGTAGAATAACTATGGGAACAGTGATTTTAAAGCTCAGTCTCATATCATATCCTCCCGCTTTACTATAATAATAGCTATTACACAGTTATTACATTTTCTCATATCATTTGATTACTATTATAGCATCTTTTCCTATTTATATCGACAAATATTTACAGAAAGTCATTTATATATACTGTTATTCCCAATATAAAAAAACGTGCTTTTGCACGTTTTTCAGGAATCTTCTCCGCACTTCTTCAATAATTCCTCCCATTTTCTGTCGACATCTTCTTGAATATTATCAATGAGATGTTTATTTTCATCTGTAAATAAGTGTTTAAATCTTCCCTGGGGCTTCAAATATTCAATAACCGGAAGCTTTTTTTTGGGTTTGTAGTTGAGCTTCCATTTCCCGTCTTCAACTTCATACAACGGCCATATACATGTTTCAACTGCCAGCTTGCATATTTCCATAAGATCAGGGGTGTCGTACCTCCAGCCCCTGGGGCAGGGAGAAAGTACATTCATAAATGCCGGGCCCTTAGTATATATGGCTTTCTCTGATTTTTCATAAAGATCCTTAAAGTTTGAAGTTAATGTCGATTGAGCGACATAGGGTATTCTATGGGCAGCCATTACTCCTGTCAGATCCTTCTTGTACTGCATTTTCCCCGGCATTTCGGTACCCTGCGGGCTTGTAGTCGTATCTGCATACCTTGGTGTTCCTGATGACCTTTGAATTCCGGTGTTCATATATGCCTCATTGTCATAGCATATATACACCATGTCATGACCTCTCTCCATCGCTCCGGAAAGTGACTGAAGCCCAATATCATAAGTCCCTCCGTCCCCTCCAAAGGCAATGAACTTATAAGATTCGTTCATTCTGCCTTTTCTCCTGAGAGCAGTATATGCAGCTTCCGCGCCGCTCAGTGTAGCTCCCGCGTTTTCAAATGCAGAATGAATAAATGAATCTTTCCAGGCCGTATAAGGATACAGGAATGTAGATACCTCAAGACACCCTGTAGCCGAACAGCATACGGCATGATCTTCAGGCTTCAATGCTCTTAATACCGTTCTCACCGTAACAGGCGCTCCGCAGCCTGCACACATCCTGTGCCCTCCGGTTAATCTTTCCGGCTTATTCATTACTTGCTTAAGATTATATGCCATGAAAATATCCCGCCTCCTATCCTCTTACACCTATATATCTGTAAGTTTCTCCTATTTGACCTGTTTTTACTATATCCATAAGGGAGTTATATACTTCCTCGATATCATCAGCCCTTACATCCCTGCCGCCTAAACCATAAATATAGTTCAAAACCTTTATTCCATCCGCTTTCCCGTAGAGAGCGCTTTTTACTTCAGCACCGACAGGGCCTCCCATTGCAGAATAGCTTTCGGCTTTATCCATTACTGCGAGAGCCTTTACATTTTTCAAGGCTTCGGCGATTTCATCAGCCGGGAAGGGCCTGAACATCCTTATTTTCAGAAGTCCTGCCTTTATACCATTATCTCTCAACTTGTCTGCAACGGTTTTTGCTGTTCCGGCAGAAGAATTGATTATTACAATAGCAATTTCTGCATCATCAAGATTGTATTTCTCGAAATACTCGTATTTCCTTCCGGTAAGTTTTTCAAATTCTTTTGCTACCTCCAGTATTACTTTTTTTGCATTGATCATGCTCTGAGCCTGCTCTCTTTTATGCTCGAAGCAATGAGCCGGAAGGTCAAGGGGTCCTACGGCTATTGGTTCTTTGTGGTTCAATAGATAATGATCCGGTTTGTATTCTCCTACAAATTCTTTAACCTTGTCATCCTCAAGAAGCTCTATATTCTCTACTGCATGGCTGGTAATAAAGCCGTCCTGGCATACCATGACCGGAAGCAGCACATCTTTGTGCTCAGCAATCCTTATAGCCTGAAGCAGATTGTCATATGCCTCCTGGTTGGTCTCGCTGTACAGCTGTATCCAGCCGGAATCCCTTGCTCCCATTGAATCACTGTGGTCGTTATGTATGTTCAGGGGCCCTGACAGTGCTCTGTTGACACAGGATAAAGTTATTGGCAGCTTCATTGCTGAAGCAATATATAACATCTCCCACATCAAAGCCAAACCGTTTGCAGAAGTGGCAGTCATTGTTCTTGCTCCTGCTGCTTGTGCTCCAATGCAGGCTGACATTGCACTGTGTTCTGATTCTACCGCAACAAACTCTGTCTGTACCTGCCCGTTAGATACAAATTGAGAAAAATACTGGGGTATCTCCGTTGACGGAGTTATTGGGAATGCAGCAACAACATCCGGATTTATCTGCCTCATTGCCACTGCTATTGCTTCATTTCCTGATAACCTTTCCCTTATTGACATGTGCAACTGCACCTCCTATTCTTCTTTATCTTCTTCCTTGATAAAATCTATTGCATCGAAAGGACATACCTTGAAGCATACTCCGCAGCCCTTGCAGTGGTCATAATCAAAATCGAGCCTCTTGCTGTCCTTTACAGGAATTGCAGTGTCCGGACAGACTGGCGGACATAGCATGCATTGGGTGCATTTTTCTTCAATCCAGATTGGCCTCATGGATCTCCAGTCCCCTGTCTTATAGCCTTCTGCATTACCCGTCTCATATATAGTGCCTCCCGGGGTTATCTCCTGCCAAGTCACTTCAGGAGTCATCTCTTTTGCTTTTCCTCTCATACTCCTTGCACCTCCTGCATAGCCCGTTCAATGGCCTTCATATTCCCTTCAATTATCTCAGGCTTTGTCTTAAACTTATGGGCAAAGGACTCCTTCATATCCTCCAGAAACTTCTTAGGTTCCATAATATTACCGACTACTACTACCGCACCAAGCATAGGTGTGTTGGGGAAATTCCTTCCTATGGTCTCTTCAGATATCTTCCTGGCATCTATGGTGCAAACCTTGCCCTTGTATCCTTTTAGATGTTTCTTCAACTCATCGGGTTCCTTATCAGTGTTAATGATAATTGCACCCGTCTCTTTAAGCCCGGAAGTCACATCAATTGCCGAAATCAAAGACTCATCCACCACTACTACATAATCCGGCTCATAAATGTTAGAATGAATTTTTATCCTTTCGTCGCTTATTCTGTTGTAGGCTGTTATCGGTGCTCCCATTCTCTCAGGACCGTACTCGGGAAATCCCTGAATATACTTTCCTGTGTTAAAAGCGGCATCTGCCAGGAGAAGTGCGGCTGTTTTCGCTCCTTGGCCGCCGCGCCCGTGCCAACGTATTTCTATTAACTTGCCCAAAACCTTTCCTCCCTTCAAAATTTTTCTTTTAATATATTGGTATTCTGCTCTATTCCTGATACTTTTATTACTATAACAGTGTAAAAATATAGTAATAGAATTATCAACTAACTATTTAGTTAATTTATATCAAAATTTTTTATTTACCGTACAGCTTCTGATGAGCTGACATATGAGTCAATCTGAATACCCTTATAAAGGTTTCTTTCAACTCAGTCTCACTCATTTCATAATAGTCTTCAAAGGCATCAGAATATGCCGCATAGTTAAATATAGGCATTATTCCCGTGAAAAACTCCATTACGGCAAGTTCTTTCTTGGAATAGGGAAATGCGAGGCCTTTACTGTCATATATTTTCTTGATATATTCCAATTCTCCCTCTATTACCATGTCACATCTTTTCAGTAAGCCGGAGTGTTTTGAGTTGGACTTCATAGACTCAGTGAGGGCTATTTTAATAAGATTCTTATGTGAAAGTGCAAATTCCAAATTTTTTTCCATAAACGCCATAAACATGTCTTCCCTGTTCATATCCGGATAGTCCGACAAGGTTTGGCTCTGCAAACTTTTACCGTCAGCCATAAGCTTTTCAAAAAGCTCATCCAAAATTGCATCCTTGCTTTCAAAATAATAGTATATCAATGCTTTATTTACACCGGCCTTTGATGCAATATCATCTACCCTTGCCCCGTCAAAACCGACTTCTGCAAATATCTGCTCTGCTGCCCCCAATATTCTCTGTTTTGAATTAATTGAATCTTTATTTGCCATGTTATCCCCCATAATTATTTACTAACCATTTAGTTAAATTATATATTTTACTTATATAAATTTCAACAGAAAAATTGATATATTAGAAAAATTTTTGTTTTTAGGTCTATAGCACAACAGAAGAATGATGCGACGGGGACGCGGGGACATGGGGACATGGGGACGTTTCGCGTGTCCCACTTCCAGTGGGACACGCGAAACGTCCCCATGTCCCCATGTCCCCATGTCCCCGTCGCATTATTCATATTTTGCGAAAAAAGGGGTATCGCTGACTACTTATTAAGTAGTTTTGCGATACCCCTCTGCAATAGTTTTATTAATTAAGCTTCTGCCATCTTCTTGTAGTTTTCGTATTTTTCCTTTGCTTCCTTCTCTGCTTTTGCAAAGAGCTTTTCTGCTTCTTCAGGGAAAGCACCCACCAGGGATGAATATCTTACCTGATTCATCAGGAAATCTCTGAAGCTTGCCTTTGGCTCCTTTGAGTCAAGTATGAAAGGATTCTTGCCTTCCTTCTTGAGTTCAGGGTTATATCTCCACAGGTGCCAGTATCCTGCTTCCACAGCCTGAGCAGTGTTGGCCTGGGTTCTCCCCATGCCTTCCTTAAGTCCGTGGTTGATACATGGTGCATAACAGATTATGAGAGATGGTCCGTCATACTTCTCCGCTTCCTGAATAACCTTCAGGAAATGATTCTTGTCTGCTCCCATACCTACCTGAGCTACATATACATATCCGTAGGTAGCTGCTATCATACCCAGGTCCTTCTTCTTTGTCTTCTTACCGGATGCTGTAAACTTGGCAACTGCTCCGACCGGTGTCGCCTTGGAGGACTGTCCTCCGGTGTTGGAATATACTTCCGTATCAAATACCATTACGTTTACGTTTTCTCCGGATGCCAGTACATGGTCAAGTCCGCCGTAGCCTATATCATAAGCCCATCCGTCACCACCGAGTATCCAGATGGATTTCTTTACAAGCTGGTCTTTCTTGTCAGCTATCTCAGCTGCTATTTCTTTTGCTCTTCCGCTTAATGCACTCATATTGTAAAGAAGGGGAAGTATCTTTTCTGCTGCTGCTTTGCTTGCATCTGCATCATCCTTGCCATCCAGCCATGCTTTATATGCTTCCTTATATTCATTAGGCATATTCAAAGCCAATGCTTCTGTCATTATTTCGGCAAGCTTCGCTCTTATCTGATTTACAGCTACCGCCATACCAAATCCATATTCTGCATTGTCTTCAAAGAGGGAATTACCCCAGGACGGACCTCTTCCATTTGCGTCCTTGCAGTATGGAGTTGAAGGTGTTGAAGCGCCCCATATAGATGAACATCCTGTTGCATTTGCTATCATCATTCTTTCACCAAAGAGCTGAGTCACAACCTTGATATATGGAGTTTCGCCGCAGCCTGCGCATGCTCCTGAGAATTGGAGATATGGCTGTGCAAACTGGCTGCCTTTTATAGTTGACTTTGTCATTAAGTTGTCCTTAACAGGTACAGTCATTGCAAAGTTCCAATTATCAATACCTTTTTCTGTCTGAGTATCAAGGGGCTTCATTACAAGTGCCTTTTCTTTTGCAGGGCATATATCTGCACAATTTCCACAGCCTGTGCAATCCAGAGGACTTACCTGCATCCTGTAGGAGAGTCCTTCAAAACCTTTTCCTGAAGCTTTTATTGTTTCAAATCCTGCAGGTGCTTTCTTTAATTCATCTTCAGCTACAAGCACAGGTCTTATTGCCGCATGAGGACATACAAAGGAGCACTGATTACATTGTATGCATTTTTCCTTCTGCCACTCAGGTACAAATACTGCTATTCCTCTCTTTTCGTATGCAGCAGTTCCCATTGGCAAATGTCCGTCTGCATACTCAACAAATTTACTTACCGGAAGTGTATCTCCTTCCTGCCTGTTCATAGGAATAAGTACATTCTTTATAAAATCAGGAACATCCACTGCCGCTGCCGCTTCTTCTTTTGCACCGCTCCAGCTTTCCGGAACTGTAACTTTTACAAGCGCATCGGTTCCCGCATCAACAGCTTTGTAGTTCATTTCAATAATCTTCTGGCCTTTCTTGCCGTAAGTTTCTGCAAGAGACTCCTTAAGGTACTTTACAGCATCTTCTATCGGAATAACATTGGCCAGTTTGAAGAATGCAGATTGCATTATCATGTTGATTCTGTTTCCAAGGCCTATTTCTACGGCAATATCTGTCGCATTGATTATGTAGAACTTGATTTTATGATCTGCGATATACTTTTTCATATTTGCAGGCAGATTCTCTTCAAGCTCGTCCGCACTCCATTTGCAGTTCAATACGAAAGTGCCGCCGTCTTTAAGTCCCTTTATTACATCATACTGATGAACATATGCCTGGTTGTGGCATGCTATGAAATCAGCCTCATCAATAAGATATGGGGATTTTATAGGCTTCTTGCCGAATCTGAGGTGGGAAATGGTTACACCCCCGGACTTCTTGGAGTCATAAGCAAAATATCCCTGGGCATAAAGATCGGTCTTATCGCCTATAATCTTAATTGCACTCTTATTTGCTCCAACCGTACCGTCGGAACCCAAACCCCAGAACTTGCATCTTATTGTTCCTTCGGGAGCTGCATTGATATTTTCCTTTACTTCAAGGGAAAGATTTGTAACATCATCTACTATACCTATCGTGAATCCGTCTTTTGGCTCGTTAGTCTTCAAATTATCAAAAACAGCTTTAATCTGTGACGGTGTAGTATCTTTGGAACCAAGCCCGAATCTTCCTCCAACTATTAATGGAGCATTTTTCTTGTTATAGAACATTGAACGAACGTCAAGATATAATGGTTCTCCTGTTGACCCGACTTCTTTTGTCCTGTCAAGTACAGCAATTTTCTTCACTGTTTTTGGAAGTACATCGAAGAAATACTTTTCTGAGAAAGGCCTGTAGAGGTGTACCTTTACAACTCCTACCTTTTCACCTTTTGCCATTAAATAATCTACCGTTTCCTCAACAGCATCCGTCACAGAACCCATTGCTACTATGATGTTTTCAGCGTCCGGTGCCCCATAATAGTTAAAGGGTTTGTATTCTCTGCCTGTCAGCTTGCTTATTTCCTTCATATAGTTTGCTACTATGTCCGGAACTGCGTCATAATACTTATTGCAAGCTTCTCTTGCCTGGAAGTATATATCAGGATTCTGAGCAGTACCTCTTGTTACCGGGTGCTCCGGATTCAAAGCATTTTTCCTGAATTCATCCAATGCTTTCTTGTCAAGAAGTTTTTCCAGGTCTGCATAATCCATTACTTCTACCTTCTGAACCTCGCTGGAGGTCCTGAAACCGTCAAAGAAGTGTACAAACGGAACTCTTGATTTGATTGCAGCCAAGTGAGCAATACCGCCCAGATCCATTATTTCCTGTACTGAACCGGAAGCAAGTAAAGCAAATCCTGTCTGTCTTGTTGCCATTACGTCCTGATGGTCTCCAAATATTGAGAGCGCGTGGCTTGCCAATGCACGGGCAGATACGTGGAATACGCCCGGAAGCAATTCTCCGGCAATCTTGTACATATTTGGTATCATAAGGAGCAATCCCTGTGATGCTGTAAAGGTTGTAGTTAATGCACCCGCTGCAAGGGAACCGTGAACTGCTCCTGCAGCTCCTCCTTCTGACTGCAGCTCAACAACCTTTACCTGTTGGCCAAAAATGTTCTTCAGTCCATGGGCGGACCACTCATCAACATTTTCAGCCATTGTGGATGACGGTGTAATCGGGTAAATTGCAGCAACTTCCGTGAACGCATAAGCGACATGCGCAGCTGCGGCATTACCATCCATTGTTTTCATCTTTTTAGCCATTGCTAAACCCCCTAATATAATAATAAATGGTCATTTGTAGTTAATTTATCAAAGAACGCCACTTTTAGTATATTAAACATTCATTTCATTGTCAAATTAAAAGCATTGAACCCTTAAAAAATAATAACCACCCTCATCCATGTCTCTCAATGGGTAAAGGCAGTTAGTTATTTTTTGGTCAATTTTATAATTATGAACATCTATCAATTATTATTCATCTGACAAGTTTTTTCAAACCTGCTACAAAATATATTGCAGGAACAATAAAAGTATTATCCCGGGGATTCCCAAAAATCCTGCTACCAGTGCTGTAATTGGGTTTATCCCTATGGAGAGGCCTGTGAGTCCGCTGAAAATATTGATTGCAAATAATGCAACCGCCCCTATTATACCGTTCATTACCAGTTTGACAATTATTTTAATAGGCAAGACCAGCAATACACCTATAACATAGACAGCACCTATGGCAAAAAATACTGCCAGTATTGAGAATACATCTATCTGCGGCAACTTGAATCCCCCCCGGTAAGTTATAAAGATCGTATGTTTATTTATATTACTCTTTTCGTATTTTATTACAAGTTTTGTACAACTATTTTATCACAGGCCGGCTATATCGTCACGCTGAGCCCCTTGTCCTTTGCAAGCTTCAGCAGATAAACATATTGTGATTTGGCAGCTTCCATTCTGAATATTGCATGATCTACAAGCTCAGGGGCGGTTACATTGTCAAAATAGTTTTGTGCGTCATGCATTTCCTGCTTTGCTATAAGTATCGTATTTATCAGCTCCGCATTTTCGTCCCTTTCCCTGGTGCCCATCATGCTATTCAGCAAACAGTCTATAATATCCTCTATCTGTTTATTTTTCTTAGGCTCCCTATCTGCCAGATTCGTGGACATAAATAAAACACCTCCGTTATTATTACTAATTTATCCAAGAATTAGCAATAATATTCTGAGGTGTACTCTATTTTAAGATAAATTTAGCCTATATTTCCCTTCTGCCTTCAAGGGCCTTCATCAATGTCACTTCATCCGCATATTCAAGGTCCCCTCCTACAGGTACACCGTGGGCTATTCTGGTTACCTTGATCCCGATAGGCTTCAACAGCCTGGAAATATACATAGCTGTCGCTTCTCCTTCTATATTCGGATTAGTCGCCAGTATTATCTCCTTTATTTCATTGTCAGCCACCCTCTGAAGGAGTTCCTTGATTCTGATCTCCTCCGGCCCTATGCCTTCCATGGGCGATATCGCTCCGTTCAATACATGATACAAGCCTTTGAATTCTCTTGTCTTCTCCATTGCGACAACGTCCTTGGGATCCTCCACAACACATATGGTACTGCTGTCTCTTTTTGCATTAGCACAGATATCGCATAGATCAGAATCCGTGATATTGCAGCACACCTTGCAATATCTGATATTTCTCTTTGCACTTACTATAGAGGAAGAAAGCTTCTCTACATCTTCGGAGGACATGTTGAGTATATGGAATGCCAGCCGCTGTGCTGTCTTGTTGCCTACTCCGGGAAGCTTCGAAAGCTCATCTATAAGCTTGGCTATAGGAGCTGCATAAAAACTCATTAGAATAAACCTCCGGGTAAATTGAGCCCTCCGGTTAACTTGCTCATTTCTCTGCTTATCATTTCATCCGCTTGTCTTATAGCTTCGTTAACAGCCGCAGTGATAAGATCCTGGAGCATTTCTGCATCATCAGGGTCTATAACTTCGGGTTTTATTGTTATTGATAGTATCTCTTTCTTTCCGTTGGCTACTACGGTTACGGCCCCTCCGCCGGCGCTGGCTTCAACGCTTCTCCCCTCTATCTCCTCCTGAAGCTTTGCCATTTCTCTTTGCATTTTCTGAACCTGCTTCATCATATTATTCATATTCCCTCCCATTCCGGGGAATCCGCCTTTACCCATTTCTTATTCCTCCTCTTCTTCAACAACTTCAACTTTATCCATGCCTGCAAATTCAATAGCAGCTTTTACAATGCTGTCCTGTTCATCTTCTTCCTCACCGGAAATAATACACTTTATCTTAAGAGGTGCCCCGAAGTATTTTGATGCGGCTTCCTCCACATCTGCCCTGTTTGCAGGCAGTTCAAGGGCTTCTTTGGAAAACACCCCTTCTTTTTCAAAGGATAATACCATTATGCCTGACTCCGCTTTAACCGGCTTTGCCATTGCCAGATAAGTCCTGAGCCTGATTTTCCCGCGGACTTTCATTTCCTGAATAAAACCGGGCCATTTTTCGATTATGCTCCCGCTGTCCGGATTCGATACTGCGGTTTCCTTTGATTCTGCGGCTGCTTTTTCTTTTTTTACTGCCGCTTCCCTTTTCTCTTCCTGACCTGCTGCCTTTGGCTTATCTGCGGCCTTCAGGTCAAAACTTCCTTTCGAAATACGTTCCTCCAGTTTTGACAACCTTGTGAGTATACCCTCCAAGCTTTTTTCCTCTCCGACCCGGCACATTTTTACCAGTGCAACTTCCAGCAAGATCCTTGGATTGACCGACCACTTTGCTTCATTTTCCAACTCGGAAAGGCAGTTGATACATCTTACGATATTGTTTTTATCATAACTGCCGGATTGTTTCTTAAGCTGCTCAATTCCCTCCTTTGACATATCTATCACATCTTCACAGTTTGTCACAACTTTAGCCATCAGAAGATTCCTGTAATGTACCAGCAAATCTCTGATAAACTGGCTTATATCCTTCCCTCCTGCCGCTACCTCATCAATCACCTTTATTGCCGTCCCGGCGTCCTCTTCAAGTACTGCTTCCGCTATTCTGAACAAATATTGGTTGTTCACAATGCCCAGTACCTCAAGTACATCATCGTGGGTTATTTTTTTGCTGCCGTAAACCGCACATTGGTCAAGGATACTCAATGCATCTCTCATTGCCCCGTCGCTGTTTCTTGCAATAAGCTTTACTGCATCCTCTTCCGCTTCCAAGCCCTCTTCTCTGCAGACAAACTTCAGCCGCTCAACTATTTTTTCGCTGCTTATTCTTTTAAAATCAAACCTCTGGCATCGGGATAGAATTGTAGCCGGCAGTTTATGAGGTTCAGTTGTTGCCAATATGAACAATACATATTCCGGCGGTTCCTCCAGGGTTTTGAGAAGTGCATTGAACGCCTCATTTGTTAGCATATGAACTTCATCTATTATATATACCTTATATTCGCCCAAGGTAGGCGTGAACCTTATTGCTTCCCTCAAATTCCTTATGTCGTCTATTCCCCTGTTTGAAGCGGCATCTATTTCATATACATCTATTGAGTTTCCGTCATTTATACTGACACAACTCTCACATTCATTGCAAGGATCAATCCCATGAGAGGCCTTGCAGTTCACTGCCTTGGCCAAAAGCTTTGCAGTAGTGGTCTTGCCCGTGCCTCTGGTGCCGCAGAACAAATATGCATGGGAAAGCCTGCCGCTCTCAAGCTCATTTTTCAATGTCACTGTTATATGTTCCTGGCCGCATATATCCTCAAACCTCTGGGGCCTCCATTTTCTGTATAAAGCCGTATACATAGTTATCCTCCATGTGTTATTCCTGTACAATAAAATATTAGCATAATAAAGCGTCATAGTAAATTAACTATAAAAAAAATGCTCATTCCTGAGCATTAGAAGAATTCAATTTCTTCGTCGTTATATATTCTCTCCAGGATCTCATGTTTTGTCAGAAATACTTTTTTCAGAGTCTCTGCCACAGTTGAGTCAAACTGTGTACCTCTGTGCATGACTATTTCATCTATACCCTGCTTCATACTCCTTGATTTTCTATAAGGCCGGTTGGAGGTTATCGCATCAAAGGCATCTGCAACACTTATTATCGAAGCCATAATCGGTATTTCGCCGCTCTTTATCATATCAGGATAACCTTTGCCGTCGCATCTTTCATGGTGATGCTTTATTGCTTTTAAGACATTCTCTCTCAGGCCTATTTTGGATACTATCTTATAGGCTATTTCCGGGTGCTGCTTGATAATATCGTATTCCTCTTTAGTGAGGGCTCCGGGCTTATTCAGTATTGAGTCGCTGATACCGATCTTCCCAATATCATGAAGCAGCCCCGCCACCCAGATATCTTCAATAAAATTCTTTGGGTAATTCAATTCGGAAGCAATAAAGGAAGCATACTTGGCAACTCTTATGGAATGACTCTCCGTATATTGATCCTTTGCTTCGACCACCGATACCAGGCTCCGCACAGTTTTGTGGTATGACTGCTTCAGAGACTCATAAGCTTTTGCATTGTCTAAGGCAATGGCAATACTGTTTGTCAATGAATTTAATAACTCAATAAGTTCCTCGCTGGGAATCTGCTTCAGGGTAATGCTCAAGACGCCAATTACCTTGGATTTAACCATAATCGGAGTAAAAACAATACATTTGGCATCATGTTCTTTATTCAGCCTCATAAAATATTCGTGAGGAACTTTCTCATTATCAAGATCTATTATATATATGGATCCGGTTTTCACCGCTCTGCCTATTACGTCCTCCCTTATATCAATGGTACCTATGTCATACATCTCGGTATTTATTCCTTTCATAGCTTTAAGCTCCAGCTTGTATGGATCCTTTTCATTTATAAGCCTTATTGTGCAAGCCAATGATTCGGTTATGTCAGTGACCTGGTTAACAACTGTAATGAGCATGGTGCTCAAATCCATTGTGGAATTCAAGGCATTGCTTATTTTGTTAAGGGTTTGCAGTTCACTGTTTTTCCTTCTGAGCTGTGCATCCGACTCGTTAAGCTGTGCGACTGTCGCCCCTAATTGTCCGTAAGAGGCTTCCAATTCAATATTTACATTATGAAGCTCTTCATTGTTGGCGTAAAGTTCTTCTGTCCTCTTAACCAGGTCAGTATATGTTTTATTGAGGTTACTTGCCATCTCATTAAAAGCATCGGCTACTTCCCTTATTTCGTTATCGCCTTTTACAATAATCCTGTTATTCAAATTGCCTTCTGTAATTG
>JAKJBU010000035.1 GCA_022706825.1 Bacillota bacterium | reverse complement strand
ATAGCTTGGTAATTATATCGACATTAGTCGGTACGTCCCAAGAAGCCCCCACCTCTTAGGTGGTGGGAGTATGTCACTGGTCATCAGACATTGAGTTTGCGGATCGGGAGTAACATATGAAAGTGTTAAAGCTTATCCTGCCGTTGATAAATCTTTTGCCCGAGTCCATAATCCGCTTGCTGGGAAGAATAATCACCGGTTTTTTACTGTCAAAGTATGCGGAACTGGAGATCCACGGCAAAGAAATATTAGCTGAAAGAGAAGACAAACCAACAATATATATATCAAATCATCTGAGCAATATTGACGGCGTCGTGCTGAACAGCCTGCTGAAAAACAATTTGGCTGCTTTCATGGCAGGAGTCAAGCTGGAAAAAAATCCTTTCACACGCTTTTTCCTTAAAAGCATAAACCATATACCCATTACTCCGGGCAGCCCCGACAAAAGTGCTGTGAAATCTGCCCTGAAGCATCTCGGCTCCGGAGGCTCAATTGTCATTTTCCCCGAGGGTACCCGCAGCAGGACAGGCTCCCTTATAAAAGTAAAGAAGGGTTTCATCCTCCTGGTAAAGCTGGCAAAGGTGCCCGTAGTGCCCATTGCCCTGGAAGGAACTGAAATAGTTCTTCCCATCAACGACAACGACATGGGCAGTGAAAAGCTCCGCAAGGCCGGAGTCATGGTCAAAATTGGGGAGCCTTTTACCCTTCCCGGGAAGAATGAACACCCCGGGGCTGAAGATTGGGAAGAAATATGCGCCGCCTACTCAATGAAAAAGATTGCGGCTATGCTGGAGCCAAAATACAGGGGAGTATATGGAAATTAAATAAACAAGTTAACGTTTGCCTCATCCGCTTCTCCCAGGTACGTGGCGACCCCTGCAAATTCCACTCCGTCAATCAGTTCCTCCGGCTTTATACCCATTACGTCCATAGACATGGTGCAGGCTATGAACTTCACACCCAAGTCCTGTGCACTCTCAATAAGCTCAGGGAGGCTGCTTACTCTCTTCTTTCTCATTATACCCTTCATCATTAATGTGCCCATACCGCCCATATTCATCTTTGAGAGCCCCAGCTTGTCAGCTCCCCTGGGCATCATAAATCCGAACATCTTTTCCATAAAGGACTTCCTCACTTTAATCTTCTGCGCTTTCCTCAAAATATTCAGGCCCCAGAAGGTAAAAAACATTGTCACCTCATCACCCATGGCAGCAGCACCGTTGGCAATAATAAGCCCTGCCATGGCTTTATCCAGATCCCCGCTGAACATTATCATTGTTTTCCTGCTCATAATCGTACCTTACCCTTTCCGTATCACTGCTTTGAGTGTTCCTTCCCCTTCGCAAAGACTAACCAGCTCATTATTGGTCTTTCTGCACCAGGCCGCAATATCTTTCTTGAAAGCCATGTCGGTAACCTCTATTGTAATCAAATCGCCTTTTTCAGATACCTTTGCAACCTTGAAAAGCTCAACTACAGGCCCCGGGCATTGAAGCCCCCTTGCATTAATGTATTTTTCAGCCATTTGTATCTCCTCCTTTATTCCAACTTATACGGATAAGCGCAAATTCCGCCTTCCAGAACCCTAAGATTAGTAAATCCCAGCTTCTTCAGCCTGAGATATGACAGATATGCTCTTTTGCCTACCTTGCACACCAGAATTATTGTTTCTTTGCTTTTATCAATCTCGCCTATCCTGGCTTCTAGTTCATTCATGGGAATGTTCCTTGAACCGGGAATTGAGGATATGAAGAATTCCTCCTCTTCTCTCACATCAAGCACATTGATTCCGCCCTTCTCCAGCATGTCCGGCAGAACCGGTGCTTTAACGGACTCCATCCTTTTATTCAGCTTGTTCAGCATGACATTGGCAGACAGAATCGTCGAACCTACTGCCATAGAAAAAGGCGGTGCGTAAGCAAGATCCAGCTTTGCCAGGTCTTCTGCCCTTGCTCCCATAGTTATTGCCGCAGCAATAGTATCTATGGGCTTATCAACTATACCCTCTCCTACTATCTGTGCTCCAAGCACCTTATGAGTGCTTTTTTCCACTACAAGCTTAGTATTTATCATCCTATAGCCCGGGAAATAATGAGCTGTGTCATTTGCCGGAACAAGTACCGTTTCAGCCTCATAGCCTTCCTTTAGTGCATCTTTTTCCGAAAGCCCCGTCTTTGCGGCATTAACTTCAAACAACCTGACAATTGTTGTTCCAAGCACTCCCTCCAGGCTTTCCTTCAGAGCTTCCTCCTGCTTCTCAAGTGCCGCATTATGCCCTGCTATCCTTCCGGTTTTGTTTGCCGTAGAACCCATAGGATACCATGCAGGCTTTCCGGTAATCAGATTCGTATTCTCAGCGCAGTCTCCCGCCGCATATATATCCTTGATATTCGTTTCCATATATTTGTTCACTTTGATTGCCCCGGCTGCGCCCGTCTCTATGCCTGTTTCAACGGCAATACCCGTATTTGGCCTCACACCGATAGACAATATCACCATATCGGCTTCAATATCCCCTGCCGAGGTTTTAACAGCGGTGACTTTCCCATCGCTGCCCTCAAAGCCGGTGACTTTTTCTCCGGTCAGTATCCTGACTCCCCGGTCTATCATATGGTTCTGTGCATATAACGCCATCTCTTCATCAAAAGGAGGCAGTATGTGAGGTACAAGCTCAACAATAGTAACATCCATGCCCCTGTTTCTCAGGTTCTCGGCCGTCTCCAGGCCGATAAAGCCGCCGCCGACTATTACCGCCTTTTTTGCGGCTCCTGAGTCAAGCAGTTCTCTTACTGCAAATGCATCAGATACGCTCCTGAGTGTAAATATGTTGGCAAGATTTATGTTTTCCAGGGGCGGTACAATCGGGGAAGCTCCGGTGGCTATTATCAGTTTGTCATAGGAGTACTCCCTTATATCCCCGCTTTTCAGGTCCTCAACAATTACCTTTTTTCCGGATGCATCTATCTTCTTTACCTCGTGCTCAGTGAATATGTCTATTCCCTGCTCTCTTTTAAAATCCTCGGGGGACCTGACAAGCAGCTCCTGCTTATCCCTTATAATTCCGCCTATATAATATGGCAGGCCGCATCCGGCATAAGAAATATATCTTTCTTTAGTAAAGACCTTAACCTCCAAATCAGGATTGTCCCTCTTTGCCTTTGAAGCCGCCTTTGTACCTGCTGCAACTGCACCTATTACAATTAGTTTGTTATCAGCCATGGTTTACCCCCTTAAATTTAATCAAATATTGCATTGATGATTTTTTTCACATCTTCATTTACTACACTGTAGGTTATCTCCAGTCCGTTTCTTTCTCCCTTTATTATTCCCTTTGCCCTCAGAACACCCAGATGCTGGGATACAGTGGACTGCGGAAGCTCCAGGCATTCCTGCATATGTGTTACGTTGCACTTTTTTTCCATAAGCCCCTTTATAATGCATATCCTTACGGGATGGGCCATGGATTTCAATATTTCTGCAATACCTTCATACTTTTTTACATCTTCCATTAAGTCACCTCCGTCTATATTGCTATATTCTAATATTACGATATTGTGATATTATTGTCAAGCTTAAGCAGCAATTTTTATTAAATTTCTCATATCTTCTCTATATTCATCCGATATATATATCATAAGGATGTAAATTTATTTACCAAGGAGGGAATATAATGATTAACAGTATTAAAGGAAGTCCTGCAGTTAATCAAAATTACGAGGCAAAAGAAAAACATGACAATAGGCAGGTTGAGAATACTAAAGCAAAAGAAGATCAAGCAGTAATTCTGGATTTAAGTAAGCCTGTCAAAAAAAGTGCCGGGTACAGCAAGCCGGCAGCTAGAAAAATAGACGTGGATGAGATTGACAGGCTTTGGAAGGAATCGCAAAAATCCTACGAAACATTGCGGAAGCTTGTTGAAAAACTCATTTCGAAGCAAGGTAAAAAGCTGGAGGATTTACTGGAAGGAAAAGATGTCCTGCTTGTGGACGAGGAAACCAGAGCTGCAGCCGCACAGGCAGTTTCCGAAGACGGAGAATTGGGAGTAAAGGCGGTCAGCGAAAGAATAGTTGCCTTTGCAAAGGCAGTTTCCGGTGATGACAAAAGCAGGATCGGCGAGTTAAAAAATGCTATTATCCAGGGCTTCAAGGAAGCGGAGAAAGCTCTTGGGGGCACGCTGCCGGACATTTCTCAAAGAACATATGATGAAGTCATGAAGAAGCTTGATGAGTGGAGTGAAGAATAAAACGGTAAAGGGGGACAAACTCCCCCCTTTTTATATTTCTTTTCAGCTTATTATTTTCAACAGCTCCAACGGACTGTCAATAATATAATCAGCACCTTCCTGCTCCAATACCTCTCTATCCCTGAATCCCCAAGTTACCCCCACACATATGACTCCTGAATTCCTGGCTGTCTGCACATCTACCTCCGAATCGCCTACATATACAGCTTTATCTGCAGTAGAGCCTAATTCCTCAAGTGCCTTGAACACAGTATCCGGTGCCGGCTTCCTGCGTATTTCCTCTGATTCTCCGACTGCAACTTTTATATATTTGGCAAAATAAACCTGATTAAGCCCTTTTACTGCTTTGTCAAATTTATTTGATACAATTGCAAGCTTATAACCTTTTTTCGACAGTTCTTCTAAAAGCTCCGGGATTTCTTTGTATGCACTGGTCTTATTCTGCATATTCATTGAATAATGACTGCGAAAATCCGCAAGGCATTTGTCATACAGAGTATTGTTCAGTCCGTCAGGTATACATAGCTCCACTAATCGTGCCACACCATTGCCGACAAAGTTTCTGACCTCCGCAACCTCTCTGGGCGGAAAGCCGCATGCTTCCAATACGTAATTAACACTGTCTGCAAGGTCATCAAGTGTATCAAGAAGTGTTCCATCAAGATCAAATATAACGGTATCGTATTTATTCATTCATATCCCCCCTCACTGCATGCCCGGACTATATAATTATATCACAATATACACTCATGATACGCAAAAATGGGAAATGGACAGGCGACATACTTTTACAACGATTGCCTATCCATTTCCCGAGGTTTCCTGCAATGGAGGTTACCTCCTTATTTAATTTTACCCCATCGCTTCAGCTCTAATTCCTGCTTATATAAATCGTCATTCAAAAAGGAGCGGGTTTCTGAAAATACAGTTCGATCAAATCGAAACAACAGCGGCCTTAAGGCCTTTCAGTGAACTACACGTACCCTTCCTGAAACAAACCAATTCGTTTCAGCAGGTAATCAATAGCTTAATCCCGCGGGGCACCCCCCTTACTAAGGTTGTCCCTTTTCTTGGGGTAGCTTAATTATATAACTTACTGAATATTCTGTCAATAAATAATGGAGAAATATTATTGTTTATCTTTTAACTATCAATTAAATGCTGCTGTACTACTCCTACGCCTTTCCCAAGCTCCACAGGCATGCCTGCTCTGTATAATGCCCTTTCTACGGCTGCAATAACCGATATCATATCATGCTTATCAATATTGCCCATATGGCCCAGCCTGAACATTCTTCCTGCGTAGGCAGCCAGTCCTCCTGCCACCATGATGCCTTCCTCTGCCAGAAGTCCTCTGAATTTTGCATCATCTACTCCTTCAGGATAAACAGGATTGGATAATGTGGCGGCCCTGCAGCCTTCCTTTGCCAATATTCTGAATCCCAGGGCTTCTAATGCTGCCTGCATTGCTGTACCGGTTTTTCTATGCCTTGCATACCTGTTTTCTATTCCTTCTTCCTTTATGATACGCACCGATTCCTTCAAAGCCCATATCATGTTTATAGCCGGTGTGGCAAAGTACTTGGCCGTATCCTTCATTACAGGAAGCCATTTTTCAAAATCTATGTAGAACTCAGGAATGCTTCCCAGGCTTTTGCGCCTTTCCAGTGCTTTCCCGCTTGCCCAGAGCATTGTCAGGCCAGGGGCAACGCCGAAGGCTTTCTGTGAGCCTGTAAACAATATATCTATTCCCATGGCGTCAACATCTTCAGGCTCTCCTGCCGTAGCGCAAACACCATCAACTATGTAAATTGTCTCCGGGAATTCCTTCATCATCTTGCCGATTTCCGCAACCGGCGCACAAACCCCTGTGGAAGTATCAACATGAGTAACTGTCATAGCCGCGTATTTTTTCTCTTTCAGCTTTTCTTTAATTTTTTCAACAGGTACCGTTTCGCCCCATTCGCTGGAGATAACATCTGCATTCAAACCTTTTCTGCTGCATAGGTCTATGAACCGGTCTCCAAAAAACCCGTGAGATACTATCAGCACATTGTCGCCTGCCTTTGTAGTATTGGCTATGGCCATTTCCATACCCATAGTGCCGGTGCCTGCAACAACAAATACTTCTCCGCTGCAATTAAACAAAGACTTCAAATCCTCCAGAAGCTCCTTAAAATCCTTTACAAAAGCCGGATCTCCAAAAGCAACAGTCTCTCTCCCCATCTGTTCCTGGATGGACCTGGCTACAGGAGTGGGTCCCGGAATCATCAACAGTTTCCTGGTTTTCATAGAAATCCTCCTTTTTTACTATTAGTAAATTATGATTTACCTATACTTTAATTATGCGCCCTATCCCATTTAAAGTCAAGGAATGAATCACCGCATGTCTTTCCATTGCAGGCATCTTATGATAAGCTATTAATGTACCCTGCAAATATCAGTGGTTAAATATGGTTTTAGGAAGGTGTGCCCGTGTCATATCTGAAACTTATTGATGATAAAATTCAATCCTTGGCAGAGTCGCTTTCATCCATACTTAATGTAGAAACCACCGTGGTAGATGAGCATTTGCTGAGAATCGCAGGAACAGGAGACTTTTACCATCGTATTAATGAAAGCAGCCCCGAAAATTCATTATTTGCAAAAGTATTGAAAACCGGAAAAGCAGAGTTGAACCTATACGATAAAAAAAATCCGATATGTCAAACCTGCAACAATTCTGATACCTGCAAAGAGCTTAAAAGCATGATTCTTCCGATAAAAGTTGAAAATGATGTTATCGGTGTCGTAAGCTTTGTATCCTTTAATGCCGCCCAGGATCAGCTTATGGTTGAAAAAAAAGAGGAATATCTTGAAATCCTTAAGCATTTTGCGGAAACCATCGAAAAAGAGATAATAAGCATCAAAATGGTGAATAAGCTCAATATGGGCATAGCCGAAATAAACGGCATCATAAACTCCATAAACAGAAGCATTATCATATTGAATAAGGAGCAGCGGATTATTTATATAAATTCCAAAGCAATAAAATCCCTGAATATTAATTTTTCAGCCGACAAGATTATTAACAAAAGAATCGGCAGCATTATTAAAGGTTTTAAAGCTGAGGATACCAACAATAAGGAAGTCATAGGCAGCTGGGCAATAGGGGGCAAGCTGATAAAGGTCATATATAAAGTAAATTATATAATTCTCGATAATAAGAACGTCTCCACTATAATTAATTTTGATACTCTGGATGAAATAATCAGCATAGCCATGACTTACAACAGCGATGAAGAAACGACCTTCGAGAATATAATCGGACGCAGTCAGATAATGCAGGACGTAATTGAGAAAGCAAAAATAGCCGCTAAATCCGATTCCACGATATTTCTGCACGGTACAAGCGGTACCGGCAAAGAGTTGTTTGCCAGATCCATACACAATGCAAGCTACAGGAAAGACGGCCCTTTTGTTGCGGTAAACTGTGCCGCCCTGCCTGAAAACCTTATCGAATCGGAACTCTTCGGTTATGAAAAAGGCTCATTTACCGGTGCAAGTCAGAAAGGCAAAACAGGCAAGTTCGAGCAGGCCAATAACGGCACACTGTTTCTTGATGAAATTGCAGACCTCCCTCTGCATCTTCAGGCAAAGCTGCTCAGGGTTCTCCAGGATAAAAAGATTGACAGGATAGGCGGCTCCGCTCAAATAAATGTTAATGTCAGAATAATTTCCGCTACTCATAAAAACCTTGAGGAAATGGTAAGGAATAACGAATTCAGGGAAGACTTATTCTACAGGTTAAATGTAATACCCCTGCACCTGCCGTCCTTAAAGGACAGAGAAGAAGATGTCCTCCTGTGTTCCGAATACATAATCAAGAAATTATGCCTTAAGATGAACAAATCTCCAAAGCGCATTTCCAAGGATGTAGAAACAATGTTCATGGGCTACGGTTGGCCGGGAAATGTGAGAGAGCTGGAGAATGTACTGGAATATGCCATTAATTTTTCCTTTGATGATGAAATCACTGCAGAGAATTTACCTGAATACTTTCTGGCCAACTACGCAAAAAAAGATAATGATGAATACATCAATATTGAATCACCGGAAATCGATAATTTAAAGAGCTTGGGTGACATTACCAAAGAATATGAAAAAAAGCTTATAAGAAAGCTTATAAGCAAATACGGCAATACTACCGAGACGAAGAGGAAAATCGCAGAAAAGCTCGGAATGAGCATTACTACTCTCTATAGAAAACTCAACGATTATTAATCTTTGCCTATTTATCAAGCATTATATTAATTATTTCAATATCCGTGCCTTCCATTCCCTTTTTGCCTACTCTTCCAAAGCTTTTGATAGTTTCCTCAACTCCGCCTTTAACAAGACCTTCACCGCTTCTAAATACCTTACCCCTTGCGCTTAGCTGGTATCCTAAAATTGCCGCTCCGACAGCAGAAGATATTTTTGCGGCACAGGAGGGCTTTGCTCCGTCACAGACCATACCGCCTATGTTGGCTATTGTATTGATGATTGTACTGGAAATCTCTTTATAGCCGCCTCCGTTAAGGTATGCTATCCCTGCACCGCTTCCCGCCGCAGCACTTACAGCACCGCAGTATGCCGAAAGATTCCCTATTTGGGCTTTCTGATGAATAGAAACGAGATTGCTTATTATCAATGCCCTAAAGAGCTTTTCTTCACTTGTCTTTAATTCCCTTGCATACTCAATTACAGGAACAGATACCGTAATCCCCTGATTTCCGCTGCCTGAGTTAATAACTACCGGCAGTGAACAACCGCTCATTCTGGCATCGCTTCCGGCAGCAGCCATAGCCCTTGCCCTTACTGTTACATCATTGCCGTAGTTTTCCAGAAGTGTTTTTCCGACGCTGGCACCATAGTCATTCCTGATGCCTTCTTCCGCAATAGCCGTGTTTACTGTTACCTGTTTTTCAAGGAGTTCATGCAGTATATCCAAATCAACCGTTTCGGCAAATTCCAGAATATCCTTTATATTGAGAAGGGTTTTGTCTCCAGACAATTTGGAGTCTTTGCGGCCGCCGTTATTATTCTCAAAAAGAACCTTTCCGTCTTTTACAATTTTAACTATGTTGGTATGTGCATCTACAATATAAACCTCTGCGGATTCATTTCCCGCATACACCTTGGCTTCAATATAAAGGTTGTCCACTCCCTTTAGATGATAAACCTTGCAGTAACCTTCCTCGGTTAATCTTTTTACAGTACAGTATTGTTTCCTCCTAACACTTTCCAAAACCTGCAGTCCCCTGTCAGGATCTCCCCCCACGACTCCCGCAACAGCCGCAGCATCGATGCCTATAAGCCCTCCGGTATTTGGCACCACAACACCTTTTACATTTTTTACAATATTACCGCTGCACCCTACCTCTATCCTTTCCGGTGCTTTTCCCAGCACCGACCTGGCTTTAGCTGCCGCATAAGCAATTGCAATGGGCTCGGTACAACCAAGGGCTTCAATTAATTCACTTTTCAAGATAAGAATATAGTTTTCCATTACCTTTTTGCTTAACATTAATTAATCCCCCGCTCTCCTGTAAAACATATATTAATTATAGTAATGCAATTACCATGCCAGATTTAATAATTCACGCCATAGCCCTTGTCCTTGCCCGCATTTATTAAGTTTATGCCTGATTTGCACTATGCCTTGTCTGCAGCAAAGGCGTATTTTTAGAATATTAATTTTCATAAATGTAAAAAATGTTTCATTCATGAAAATATTATTCCTTTTATGACACCTTATGCATTAATATGATATAATATGCGCAAGCGCATATTATATCATATTGCACATCAGGAGCTGATTAGGATTGGATAACAATAACGAGAAAAACACAAAAACCATCGGTTCTGTTATAAAAGCCATTGAAATTCTGGAAGAACTGGCTGAATCAGAAAAAGGACTTGGATTAACAGAAATAAGCAACAGTCTGAATTATGGAGTCAGTGCAACCTATCATCTTCTCAATACATTAAAGCTGCACAATATAATTGAGCAGAACAAAAAAAACAAGAAATACAGAATAGGTGTCGGCCTGTTTAGAATAAGCAGCAAGGCCAAAAGCCAATATTCCCTGGTGAACCTTACCATGCCGTTTTTGGACAAATTAAGGGCAATAGTGGACGAGACCAGTAACCTGTTGGTATTAGACGGATACGAAGTGTTATATATTGCTCAGTCCGAAAGCACCAAGCTCCTGAAAATGTTTACTCAGCTTGGGGCAAAGGCTCCCCTGTACTGTACGGGCGGCGGCAAAGCGATTTTAGCTTATAAGCCCCTTAGCTTTCAAGAGCATGCCCTGAGTAAAATCAACTTTATAAAATATACTGAAAATACCATTGTCACAGCAGATAGTTTGCGAAAAGAATTTGAAATCATAAAAAAACAAGGCTATTCCATAGATAATGAGGAAAGGGAAGAAGGGATTACGTGTGCAGCCGCTCCGATATTTGATTGTTATGGCGAGGTTATTGCAGCCGTAAGCATATCAGGCCCAAGCTACAGAATAAAAGAAAAGGATTTAAAAAGTATAATATCCAGTGTGGTTTTGACAGCAAAAGAAATATCAGCTAATTTGGGTTATATGGAAAAATGAACCTCTATATGCATAGTTCAACCTTGTTTCTCCCGATGGATTTTGCCGTTAATAAAGCATCATCCACCCGTGAAACAAACTGATCAATGCTTTCATCGGTTATGTATTCCCCTACCCCTGTGCTTATCGTAATTCTATCATGTTGTATTCCAAAGTTGTTTTTCTCTATAGATTTCCTGACTCTTTCCGCAACCTTATATGCATCTTTGGAGGCCTTTCCGGGCATAAGTATGATGAATTCATCTCCGCCCCATCGAAACAGCTTGTCCGTTTCTCTTATTGAAGCTTTGACTATCTCTGTTACTACCTGCAAAATCCGGTCCCCCCAACTATGCCCGTAAATATCGTTTATCAGCTTGAAGCAGTCAATATCAAATATGATAATTGAAAAAGGGCTGCCGTGCATCTCTTTCATATCAACGGCAGATTTGACGTATTCCTCAAATCTTCGCCTGTTGTATGCACCTGTCAGCATGTCAAAGGTCGCAAGCTTCTCAAGCTCTCTGTTTGCAGTCTCCAGCTCATTATAGTATTTTTTTAACTCATTCTCATGTACTTTCTTTTCAGTGACATCCCGGGTAACACCGATATAACCCAGGAATCTATCATCCTCGAAAACCGGTTTAACAGAAACCTCAACCCAAATTAACCCTTTATCCTTACAAATGAATTGAAGATCATACATAATGATCCCTCTTGAATTACATGACTTTCTGCTATGTGCGTTTTTCTTCCATTGATCCAATACATAATTCCTTGACTCCGGAACAAGAAAATCCGTCATTCTTTTTCCGATAAATTCACTGCTTTCATATCCCGACATTTCCTTACACGACGGACTTATGTAAGTAAAAATCAGGTTCTCATCCATTTCCCAGATTACATCCTTAATGTTTTCAACCACATATTTGTAGCGATAATGCTGCCTATAATCATCAAATGTTACTTCTTTCATACATTTCACCTGCAATCGAAAAAATCTGCTATACTTAATTATTATACTGAATTAATACATAAAAAGATACAATTTGATACAAATTTCTGTATTTCGTATTGAAAGTTTTTGTATTTCGCATCTCTTCTTACGCTCTGTTTTTGCTTTCGCATGGTTCAAGTTACACATCCTCCTGTCCCCATGACAGCTTTAAAGGCTTCCGGCAGGTACCTGATAATATCACCGGCAATGAGGGAATACTCACCTGCACAACTGCTGCCTATATCACCGGCCAAACCATGTATGTATACGGCAGCCCTCAGAGCATCCGGGATTTCAATTTTTTGGCCTATAAGCGAAGCAATTATCCCTGTCAGGACATCTCCGCTGCCTGCTGTCGCCATACCGGGATTACCTGTGGTATTGACATAACTGTTCCCCTGGGGGCAGGCAATAACAGTCCTTGCTCCCTTCAGCACCAGATAAACATTATATTTGCATGCAAATTCCGCGGCTTTTTCAATTATATTTTCTCTCATATAATCAGGGTCCTTATTTATCAGTCTTGCCATTTCACCGTAATGGGGAGTTAATATCATAATCTGCCTGTGATTGTTCAATATATCGGGAGTCAGCAGGTTTATTCCCTCTGCATCTATAACCAGTGGTTTTTGTGAATTCTCCGTCAGGAACCTCAATAGCTCTCCGTACCTTTTCATATTCGCGCATCCGGAGCCTGTGGCAATAACATCCGAAAATTGTATTAATTCCCGGTCCAGCTCATCATAATCTATGTTTTGTTCATCAAAGGCATATGTTATTGCTTCCAATGCCATAGACTCAACAATACAGTATATGGCTTCAGTCACACATGCCTTGACAAGGCCTGAACCGCTGCGCAGGGCAGCATTGCAGTTCAGCACCGCCGCCCCTGCCATACCCTTTGAGCCTGACAGTATTCCCACTCTTCCGTAGGTTCCCTTGTGTGAATCCCTTTCTCTCTTTTTTATTATGTTTCTTACATCCCGATGCTCAGTAAGGCTTATCCGTAAGCCTTTGTCCTCCGTTGGCGCATCAAATATCTCTGATATTCCCAATATATATTTGTCAATGCCTCTGACCATTTTTCACAGCCCCTTTATTTCCCGGCAATCTTTTTTATAGCAGCCTTACAGCGTCAAATAAAAGCTTCAGTGTAAGCGCCAGTGCTATTGTCACAAATATCGGCTTTATTACCTTTGCACCGTTTTTTATGGCTATTTTGCTCCCCATCCTTGCACCGGCTATCATGGCAAGGCCTATGGGTATTCCAAGCATATAATATATCTTTCCGTTTATCGCAAACATCACAAGAGAAGTGAAATTACTTACAAAATTCAGCACCTTGCTGTTACCGGCCGCTATCGTAAAATCAAAGCCGTATACTTTTATGAACAGAAATATCAGAAAAGAACCCGTCCCGGGTCCGAAAAAGCCGTCATAGAAGCCAAGGGAAAAGGCGAATAAACATCCTTTAATAATATTTCTGCCTGTAAGTTCTTTGAACTTATCCTCACTGCCGAAGTCCTTTTTGGCAATTGTATAAATTGCAGTCGCAAAAATAAGCACCAATATTATTAATCGCAGAAACTTCTGATCGATCCTCAGCGCAGTAAATACTCCTATCACTGAACCTGCCAGAGTACACGGAACAGTGAATTTCATCAGGGGAATATGCACCTTTCCTGAGCGTATGAATGTATATGCGCTTGTAACAGCTCCAAAGGAGCTTGAAAACTTGTTGGTTCCTAATGCGAAATGAGGGGGTACCCCTGCTGCCATGATTGCAGGAAGACTGATAAGCCCGCCGCCTCCGGCAATAGCATCCACCGCAGCTGCTGCAAAGCCTGCGAGGCACAAAAATACAACGTTTAACACAGTTATTTCAAATTCCATTTGTAACTCCTGAATCCATATTTATAAGCCCGGCATCGGGGCAGTGAGGGCACTGTTCCTGCTGCCGTTATTGATTTACACTGCTTAAAAGGGGCGGTATTACTTGCTTCTTGCGGGATACTACTCCGGGCAGAATTATTGAATTCTTATCATGCTTCCCGTCAAATGCTTTGGATATCAATTCGGTATTGCTGCCGATAAACAGCAGCTCGGTTCTTTCATCGGAAATGTCGGTAAGCATGAACAGCACCATATCAAGTTTCTTATCCCGGTAGACCTTGTCCATATATTCAAGCATCCTGTCCTTTATCTCAAGAAGCTCGCTGCTGTCCATAGAGTATACCTGTCCCACTCCCAACTCCAGCTCTCCCGTTTTGAACTGCTTGAAATCCTGGTAGAAAATCTCCTCGGCACTTTTATCCATAAGATTTGAGCTGGCCCTGAACATAATCATTGAAAACTCATCCATATCCAATCCGGCAATTTCCGCCAGGCTCTCCGCCGCTTCCCTGTCCGTCTCCGTACAGGTGGGAGATTTGAATGCCAGGGTATCCGATAATATCGCAGAGCAAAGAAGCCCTGCCATCTTTTTGCTTATTTCCACATTGTTCTCCATGTACATATTCCGGACAATCGTAGCAGTGCAGCCTAAGGGCTGGTTTCTGAAGTATACCGGCCCTACGGTTTCAATATCACCTATTCTATGGTGATCGATTATCTCCAGAATTTCCGCTTCTTCAAGGCCATCCACTGCTTGTGAACGCTCATTGTGATCAACCAGTATCACCTGTTTTCTTGGGGAGTTAATCAATGATGCCCTTGAAAGCATCCCTATCATATTGTTTTTATCATCCACCACCGGGAAGTTTCTGAATCTTTTCTTGACCATAACTTCCCTTACGTCATCCAAATAATCATTAATATTAAAGGTGACCAGCTCATTGGATTTCATGAACTGCCTTATAGGTATGCTTTGATTTATAAGCCTTGCCACCGTATAGGTGTCATGGGGCGAAACCACTATGGCACAGTTTTGGGCCTCAGCCAGTTTCTTTATAGAACTTGCTACAGGTACTCCCCCTGTTACCACGATACATTGGGCTCCCATCTCGATGGCGCATAACTGGGCCTCATATCTGTTCCCGACGATTACAACATCTTTTGCATGTATATAGCTCTCCATCAAATCCGGATTCATGGCACCGATATGCACATTACCGTTATATACCGAGTCTTCTATATCCCCGACCAGTATTTCCCCGTCCAGCACTTCAACCATATTCCTGTACGGAGTCCTGGCCTGGGATAATATATCATTGTCATATATGTCCATAAATGAATGTGCAATATCGTCAACTGCAATTATCCCGTCCAGTGTCCTGTTGTTATGTGAAACTGCAAGGGTGGTTATCCCGCTGCTTTTCATTATTTCCCAAGCCTTTTTCAAGGATATCTCCGGTTTGACAAGCTCCACTTTCCTGATATTTATATCCTTAACCTGTGTCCTTACATTATCTATAAGCATCGGTTCCCCGGCTTTGAAATAATTAAGCACAAAAAGTGTCTCGCTGTTTAATTCTCCTATTCTCTTCGGAAAATATACATTGCTTGATGTGATAATATTCTTAAGATTGGCATAAGCTATGGATGAGCATATGGAATCGGTATCGGGATTTTTATGCCCAATTACTGAAATTTCCTTTTTCAAGTACATTCCTCCTTCAGCGATGCTTTCACCTTTTCCGCACAATATGAGATAAAGCTTTCAAAATCCTCCTGTACTATACCTCTGGCTTTATCTATGATATTGCTGCATTTTGATATGTCAATTTCTATTCCATGCTTATAATTCATTTGCGTATTATATCTTCTTGCAAGGGTAAAGCTGTTCAGATCCTTCAATTCCATAAACTCTGTAAATTTGCAGAAGCAATCCGATACGGACTTGTCTTTCAAACCGTAGTATCTGTCAAGGTATAATGAAAGTTCTTTAATAAGGCAGTAGTCCGTCAAGCCCTTATGAAATACATCCATCAGTTCCCTTTCGGATTCCGCAATATTCATTTCGATACCCATTTCTATAAAATTGTGAGCCTTCCATAGTCCGAACTCTGCGGGAATATTACAGGCTTCAATTACTTCCTTCTCTATTGCTGCCGCCTTCTGAAAAC
>JAKJBU010000034.1 GCA_022706825.1 Bacillota bacterium | reverse complement strand
AGATAATGCACCTCATTCTTCATAGTGACATTTTATCACGATAGTTTACAAGGTGACATTATCACACGATAATCACAAAACAGCAATTAGAGTTTTGACAAATATACCGGCTGCAGTTATAATTATAAAGGAAATGAATATAATGTAATCTTCAGGGATGGGTGAAATTCCCTACCGGCGGTAAAGCCCGCGAGCCGGTGGTGCCTAGTGCATCATCAGCAGATTCGGTGAGACTCCGAGGCCGACAGTAAAGTCTGGATGGAAGAAGGTGCAGTCTTTATCTATTTGTGCATATTTTTGAGCCCTGAAGTTTTTTTGCTTCAGGGCTTAGTTTTTTTCTTTCCAAATATGGAATAATAACCAGTAGTAAAAAAGGAGGAGTGATTGGAGTGGAAGATGCCTCTTACATGAAGAGGGCTCTTGAATTGGCTGCCAGAGGCAGCGGAAGAACCAGCCCTAATCCGCTTGTGGGTGCTGTCATTGTAAAAAACGGAAGAATTATCGGAGAAGGATGGCATGAAAGGGCGGGAGAGCCCCATGCAGAGATAAATGCCATTATGAATTCAAGAGAATCTGTTGAAGGAGCTACAATATATGTGAATTTGGAACCTTGCTCCCACTTCGGAAAGACACCTCCCTGCGCCGAGGAACTTGTGAAAAGGAAGTTTAAACGCGTGGTTACGGCAATGGAAGACCCCAATCCTTTAGTGGCGGGACGGGGCATAAAGCTTCTCAGGGAAAGCGGAATTCAAGTCGATGTGGGGATTCTGAGTATAGAAGCCTTGAAATTGAATGATATTTTCATAAAGCATATAACAGTAAAGGAACCCTTTGTGCTTCTTAAGACAGCAATGACTCTTGACGGGAAGGCCGCCTCAAGGACGGGAGACTCCAAATGGATAAGCGGTGAATCCTCAAGGGCATATGTCCACAGCTTAAGGAACAGATATTCATCAATACTGGTAGGTGTCAATACAGTCATAAGGGATGATCCTGAACTGACCTCAAGAATTGAGGGAGTTCAAACAAGAAATCCCGTAAGGATAATTATGGATTCAGGAGGAAGAATACCGATTGATGCAAATGTACTGAATATAGATGAAAGCAGAAGGACGATTATTGCAGCCACTGAGGATATGAAGGAAGAAAAGCGCAGGCAATTGGAGAGCAAGGGTGCGGAAATATTAATTACTGATAAAAGAAATGGAAGAGTGGATATAAGGCAGCTTTTAAAGGAACTTGCGGGTAGAGGTATCGACAGTCTTATGATTGAAGGAGGCGGTACAGTAGCAGCCGCATTCCTGGAAGAAGGTTTAATAGACAAGGTGGCTTTTTTCATTGCGCCGGTTGTAATAGGGGGCAAAACTGCACCGACACCGGTGATGGGGGAAGGGGTCAGCCTTATTGAAAAGGGTTATAGGCTAAAACACAGAAGTATCAGTGTTTTTGGACAGGATGTCCTAATTGAGGGATATATAAATGTACCTTGGGAGAGGTGAATTGACTTGTTTACGGGAATTGTCGAGGAAATAGGAAGAATACGGAACATAAGAAAGGGGGAAAAATCTGAAAGCCTTATTGTCGAATGCAAAAATATTCTTGAAGGAACTATGATGGGTGACAGTATAAGTGTAAACGGCGTTTGCCTGACTGTCGCAGATATGTCTGCAAACAGCTTTGAAGCTGATGTCATGCCGGAAACAGTGAGAGCTACGAATTTAAAATATCTTAAGCCCGGGGATTCAGTCAACCTTGAAAGGGCGCTTTCCCCCACCGGAAGGTTCGGAGGACACATAGTGTCGGGGCATGTTGACGGAACAGGAACAATACAGGAAATAAAAAGGGAGGATAATGCAATATGGTTTACCATTTCTGCAAGGAACGAAATACTGAAATACGTGATACACAAAGGTTCCGTTGCCGTGGACGGCATAAGCCTTACGGTACAATATGCTGATGAGAGGGTGTTCAAAATAGCATTGATACCGCATACCCGGGATTACACCACACTGCCGGGCAGAAAGGTAGGATACTGCGTGAATATTGAATGCGACATAATAGGCAAATATATAGAGAAGTTGATGAATTACACAGGGAAGGACAGCAAGGGCGGTATTTCCCTGGAGTACCTGCTGGAAAACGGTTTTTAGGAGGAATAGACATGTTTTGCAGAATAGAAGACGCTTTAGATGAATTAAAGAAGGGCAATATGATAATTGTTGTGGATGATGAGGACAGGGAAAATGAAGGAGATCTTCTCATGGCAGCTGAAAAGGTAACTCCGGAAGCAATAAATTTCATGGCTATGCACGGAAGGGGGCTTATTTGTGTCCCTATGACCGAAGAGAGGCTTAAGGAGCTGAAAATAGAACAAATGACAGGAAACAGCACCGACTTAAGAGAAACAGCATTTACAGTTTCAGTTGATATCAAAAGTGCTGCTACCGGAATATCCGCATATGAGAGGGCTGATACGGTAAGGGCATTAGTGAATCCTGATACAAAGCCGGAGGATTTGGCCAAGCCCGGGCATATATTTCCTTTAAAGGCGAGAAAGGGAGGCGTACTTAAAAGAGCCGGACATACTGAGGCCGCTGTGGATCTTGCCGGAATGTCAGGTTTTTATCCGGCAGGGGTTATATGTGAGATAATGAAGGATGACGGAACAATGGCAAGGCTTTTTGACCTTTTTGAATATGCAAAGAAACACAAGCTTAAGATGATTACTATAGCCGACCTGATAAAATACAGAAGCCGTGAGGAGAAGCTGGTATATAAAGCTGCAGATGCTTTACTGCCTACTAAATATGGGGAATTCAGGGTAATGGCTTATGAGAGCAAAATAAACAGTGAGCATCATATAGCACTTGTCAAGGGAGATGTGGCCGCTGAGGAGCCTGTATTGGTAAGGGTTCATTCGGAATGCCTGACGGGTGATGCCTTTGGCTCCGTAAGGTGCGACTGTGGTGAGCAGCTGGCAGAAGCAGCGGCAATGATTCAGGATGAAGGCAGAGGGGTATTGCTGTACATGAGGCAGGAAGGCAGGGGAATAGGGCTTGTTAACAAGATAAAGGCCTATGAGCTTCAGGACACGGGAATAGATACCGTTGAGGCAAATGAGCTTCTGGGTTTTCCCGCAGATTTAAGGGACTACGGCATAGGGGCCCAGATTCTTAAGGATCTCGGAATAAAAAAGATAAGGCTGATTACAAACAATCCAAAGAAGATTAAGGGATTAGCAGGATATGGACTTGAAGTTGTGGAGCGGGTTCCTATTGAGATGGATGCGAACATAAGGAATGAGAAATACCTGCTTACCAAAAAGGAAAAAATGGGGCATATGTTCCATAATATATGAGAGGAGGCAAAAAATTGAGAGTATATGAAGGTAATCTGACAGCCGGGGATAGAAGGTTTGCTGTTATTGCAGGAAGGTTCAACGAATTTATAAGCAGCAAGCTGCTTGGGGGTTGTATAGACGGACTTAAAAGACACGGCTGCCCCGAGTCCAATATTGAGGTAAGCTGGGTTCCGGGTGCTTTTGAGATACCGCTGGCCGCACAAAAACTTGCAAGGACCGGAAGGTATGATGCGGTGATATGTCTCGGAGCGGTTATCAGGGGTTCCACACCTCACTTTGATTATGTATGCAGCGAAGTATCCAAAGGGATAGCCAAGGTAATGCTGGATACAGGATTGCCGATAATTTTTGGAGTTCTTACAACTGAAAGCATCGAACAGGCTGTTGAAAGGGCAGGAACGAAATCGGGGAACAAGGGTTTTGATGCAGCAATGACAGCCATTGAAATGGCTAATTTGCTGAGTACCATAGGATAAGAGTAATGAAGTCAACATAAAAATACAGAGAAATAGGACTGTTGCACAATATCGAAATAATGCGACGCATCACAAGAGTTTGTAAAGTACTCCGACTGTAGGGGAAGTATGTTCTCCTCACTTTCCAAAGCCAGCAAAATCACTGGCGGGGGTCCCATCTCTGCGGGCCCGTCTGGTTATTTTGCCAGGGGTATTCCCGTTCCGAGGTCGGGTGGAAAGTTTCGTCAAAGATATCTTCCCCACGTCGGTATTTGCATTTCCTTAATACAGCATAATTCCCATAGGGCACTGGCCTTGTATAACATATGATGCTCTGTAGGATGCATACTAAGCAAGAGCTTGTATAGTATAGCAGGGCACACTTTTATGCATTTTGTAACAGGCCTCTGATATGGCTTTGGCAAAAAGTTCGTAAAGCCGGCATGGACGCCGGCTTAGGTGCCACGGGTCATGGAGGACCTTTTGGCACCGGTAGAACTTTTCCAAAGGCATAGCAGTATAGGCCTGTCAAAATCATAATCCGTGTGCCTCGATATACTATACTGTCTCTTGCGGAAGGTTATGCAAACTTCAGATATGTCGCATTCTTCTACTTATGCGGCTTATTGAAGCTATTTCAAATTTTCGGGATTCAGTACATCCAATTCCGGAAGTATGAACCTTCCGTCTTTTCTTACGAGTATGTCATCAAACCAGATTTCTCCTCCGCCGTATTCCGGGGTCTGTATGCTTACAAGATCCCAATGAATGGCGGAATTATTACCATTGAAGCAGTGGTCATAAGCGCTGCCGGGAGTGAAATGGAAGCTGCCCATGATTTTTTCGTCAAAGAGGATATCCTTCATGGGCTTGATTATATATGGGTTAACACCCAATGCGAATTCTCCCACATATCTTGCACCTTCATCGGTGTCGAATACCTGATTGATTCTGTCGGTGTCATTTGCAGAGGCATTGATTATTCTTCCATCCTTGAATTCCAATCTTATATTTTCATATGTATATCCTTGGTATTCCGAGGGAGTGTTATAAGTAATATAACCGTTTACAGAATCCCTTACAGGAGCTGAATAGACCTCTCCGTCAGGAATATTGGATTTACCGTCGCATTTTATTGCGGGAAGCCCTTTGATGGAGAAGCTTAAATCTGTTCCAGTCCCTATGATTCTGACACGGTCGGTATTATTCATGAGTTCTATCAGCGGATCCATAGCCTTGGACATTTTTGAATAGTCCAGGTTGCAAACATCGAAATAGAAGTCCTCAAACTGCTCTTTGCTTATATTGGCCATCTGCGCCATTGAACTGTTAGGAAACCTCATTATGCACCATTTTGTTTTTGCCACTCTGATATTGGTATGCACTGTCTTCGACCAGAAGGATTGATAAAAACCCAACTTTTCACTGGGAATATCAGCCCATTCAGAAGAGTTGTAAGCGCCTCTTATTCCTATATATGCCTGCATATCCTTCATTCTTTCCGCTTCATAGTGCGCAGTCCTGGACATATGCTCCGCATCGGTACCAAGTATCAATTCTCTCATGAGAGATCTGTTTTTTATTGTCAGGAATGGTTTGCCCCCAATCTTGTAGATTTCTTTTACAAGCTCCGAAGCAAGCTCTTCACCGGAGTCAAATACTTCGATAAGGATATTTTCATTTGGTTTAAGCTGGACGGAATAATTTAAAAGGTTAATTGCCATTTGTTTAATCCGGGGATCTTTCATTAATAGCGCCTCCTGTTGAGTGAATTTTAATATGTATATTCTATGTATTATTTAACAATATAATAATATTATGACAGGCTTTTTCTCCATTAGACTTCGGTTACAAAACATAATACAATTATAAAATTTGACATACATAAAACAATGCTGTTATTATTATAGCTTTTTGGCAAATAGTTGTAAAGTGGGAATGCCGTACATGGGGTTATCATAAAGTGAAAAACATATAATATATGATGTTTGAGATGCAGCATATAAGGAGATGAAAGAATGAGCGTCATAGAACATGCCTACGGAAAAACCTTCAAGACGATATTATGGGCTGTGAACCCTCTGAAAAAGGTATTCAAAAAGACCTTGTGCGAGGTCCATATATTTATTAATGAAAAAGCCGTTGAAATACTCAGGAATGACGGATTTCAAGATGCATATGAATTCTTTTCCATAAACAAAGGCTGCCTGAATGACGGGGCCGTCTGGGCAGATCAGGATTTCAAGAGCAGGGAGCATTTCTACAACCCTTTTACCCACAGAGGTTTATATGGCTGCAAGTCATCAAAGCATTTGTTCAGGAAATATTATGGTTGCGCATTGGTATACTGGGACTGCGGGGATAAGGATAAAGCCATGTTCTACCTGGGTGCCGCCGTGCATCTGGTACAAGATGCCACAATACCGCAGCACGGAAGTGTAAAACTGTTAAAGAGCCACAGAAAATATGAACAATGGATTCACAAGGTTCATGATGATTTCTTGCATTATTCTGTTTCTGAAGGCGGAATATACCTGGAAAATCCTTTTGAATATATTGAAAAAAACGCAAAAGAAGCCTTGGAAGCCTACACAAAATATTCACTTATCAGAAATCCCTCAGAAAAATTTTTCAGGATTGCAAACAGGACATTCCCTCTGGCTCAGAAAACTACAGCGGGTTGTCTGATGAACTTCTATGCCAAAATTAATGAAGGATGAACTCCTTAAGAGGTACAGCGGCGAAATTGATTATTTTCTTTGATGAGCTTGGCCTCAGCGGAAAAAACATTACTATTTCATCCTGTGAAGGAGTGTCTGCAAATATGTTGCGGAGAAATACCTCATAACCCACCTGCTTCAGTATCTCACGGAGGGATAAGTTTTTAAAGTCCTTAAAGGTATCCATATCTGTGAGTTTATTCTTGATATATCCATGGATTTCTTCCTTTATTGCTGCATGGTTGAATCTGTTTATTGCTGCCGGCATGCTTCCGCTTCTGACATACAGCAGCCAATCGAGTTTCATATATTCGTTCAATAAGCTGAACTGCTCATTATCCAGCCTGTTAACGAATGCATCTTCCGCAAAGCACTTCAAAACAGTGTATAATTCATTAACATTTTTCGGGGCATTGAAATGGCCTTTTTGATTCCAATAGCCTGACAGCCTGCGGTAAAAATCAAAGGGTTCAGTTTCCGCTGCCTGAAGCAGAAAGTCCAGAGTATGCCTGAACCTGCCGCTGTTGTAATACTGCTCAAGCACATTTTCAATATCCTTTAGCTCCATGATTTCTTTAAAGGATAACCAGGCGGTGCTTATTACCTCATAGGGAGGAAAATCATGATGCTGTATGCGGTATTTTTTGCAGCCTTGTCTTATGCCGGAGCCCTTCAGGAGCTTTAAAAAACCCAGCTGCAGCATGTCAGGCTTCAAAGAATACACATCATTGAAGGATTTTTCGAAGCTTTCCATATCCTCATAGGGAAGTCCGGCTATCAAATCCAGGTGTATATGGGCATTCTTAAAGGATAAAAGCCTGGCAACATTATGACTCACTTTGTCAAAATCCATTTTTCTCTTTATTTCGGACAAGGTCTTGGGATTGGTGGATTGTACTCCGATTTCAAACTGGAACATGCCATCCGGCGCCTTTCCCGCGATCTCAAGAAAGCGCACATCAATCAAATCAGCAGCTATCTCAAAATGGAAGTTGGTTGATGGATTAAGATCAATAATATACTGCATTATTTCAATAGATCGTTCCAAATCACAGTTGAAGGTTCTGTCAACAAGTTTAACCTGCTTTATTCCGGCATTTGCAAAACTTTTGATATCCTGGCGCACTCTGTCCATTGCCAAATACCTTACCCCTCGTATTGTTGAAGAAAGGCAGTATTGGCAATTAAAGGGACAGCCCCTGCTGGTTTCATAATATATAATCCTGTTATCAAGGCCGTCAAAGCTGTCATAAGGAAAAGGAAGCATATCCAAATCAGGAATGTCAGGCCTGGGTTCAGTAATGGCGACAGATTCTCCGGAGCGAAATGCAATGCCCGGTATATCCGGCAAATTACTTTTGCCGGCAGTGAGGAAGCAAAGCAGATCAAGCATGGCAGCCTCTCCTTCACCTATGACAATATATTCAATGAAGGAATATTTTGAAAGAAGATCTGCTGCATCATAGGATACCTCAGGACCTCCAAGAATTATTACAGCTTCCGGCCTGGCTTTTTTCAAACTGCTGCATATATCGAGAACCATGCTGATGTTCCATATATAGCAGGAAAAGCCGTATATACGGGCATTGGAGCAGTACAGCTTCTTCAGGATGCTGCTGATGCTGTCGTTTATGCTGAATTCGGCTATGTCAATTCCTTTTATATGTGTTTCACAAAACTTTTTCAGATATCTGACCGCAAGATTGGAGTGAATATATTTTGCATTAATTGCACAGAGAAGAATTCCATTTTTCATAATAAGCCTCCCTTTGCAAATGTTTCGCACATGTATTACCAAATGTAAATTTTAAAATATATGGTATAATTATAACAGTAAAGATATGATATGCATATACACCTTATTTAATAAACTGAAGTTCTAGTTCAGACTGGAGGTATTCTTATGAGAGATAATGATGATTTGAAAAGCAGAGCAAAAAAAATTTCGGAAATATTGTCCAAAGTATATCCGGAAGCAACCTGCTCCCTGGATTATGATAAACCTCTGGAACTGCTGATTGCTACGATGCTTGCGGCTCAGTGCACCGATGAAAGAGTGAATATTGTAACCTGGGACTTGTTTAAGAAGTACACTTCGGTGTATAATTATGCAAGTGCAAATCCTGAGGAACTGGAGGAGGATATCAGGCCCACAGGCTTTTACAGGAATAAAGCCAGGAATATTATCGGATGCTGTAAAAAGCTGATAAAAGACTTCGGAGGCAAGGTTCCTGACAATATGGAGGATTTATTGAGCTTGCCCGGAGTCGGGAGAAAGACCGCCAATGTGGTATTGGGCAACATATATAAAATTCCGGGCATAATAGTCGATACCCACTGCAAAAGACTGTCAAACAGGATTGGATTAACGAAGGAGGAGGATCCTGAAAAAATAGAATTTGATCTGATGGGGATTCTGCCCAGGGAGAAATGGACAGCATTTAGCAACAGCCTGGTATATCACGGAAGAGCAATATGCAATGCCAGGAAACCAAAATGCGTTCAGTGCCATATTGCTCAGTATTGTGACTTTTTTAACAATATTTAAAGGGAAAATGAATAAATTGGCGTTAAATTAAATAATTAATAGTATTTGAGGAATTTTGAATTTTATTAATAGCTAAATATATATTAAACTTTTAATGAAGGATTTTGCTGTTTTATAACGAAATAGACAGCATAAGTTTCAATACTGAAATATTGTTTATCCAGCAGTGTTAATAATATCATTATTGAAAGAGGTGGTGAAGCATTTGACTACGGATATCATCAAGGGGATTAGGGAGACAGAACTTGCGGCTGAGGAGAAGATCAAAGCAGCACAGCAGAAAGCCAAAGATATCTTGATGTGTGCAGAGCAAGAGGCTGATCATATCATTAAAGCCGCCGTGGATCAGGCAATTCAGGAAAGTAAAAAGCAGCTGGAGGTTGCAGAAAAGGAGGCCAATCTGGAGGCTGAAAGCAAGAGGAAGCAAAATGACGAATTATGTCAGGAGCTGAGGCGAAAGGCTGAGGAAAAAATGGAAGAGGCAGTGAATTTGGTGATGGAGAGGATTGTGAATATGAATGGCAATAGTTAAAATGAAAAAAGCCACCATGATAGCTCTCCAGTCTGAAAAAAATGAGATACTCAATGACCTGCAGAGATTCGGTTATCTGCAGGTAGTGAACCTTGAAGAGCGAATGGAACAAGGCTTCGAAGAGTTGCAGCCCGACAGTGATAATGAAGCTGTGGGCAGGCTGGAGGCGAAGCTTTCGCAAGTAAAATACTCCATTGATTTTTTAGGCAAATTCAATACGGCAAAAAAGCCTTTGTTTGCTCAAAAAGTTCAGGTGTATGAAACAAAACGCAAAGAGTACCTTGACAATGAAGAAAAGCTCAATGAGATTTATGAAAGCTGCAGAAGCATTGACAGCAGATTTACAGAGATTAAAAGCTCTGAAACAAAACTGAACAATACAATAGCGCAGCTTACTCCGTGGCTGACCTTGAAAGAAAAACTTGAGGAGATAGGCACTACTCATAATACCAACTCTATTCTGGGGTTTATAGCAAGCAAATATGAAGATGAGCTTAGTACTGCTGTAAAAGATGAGGATCTGACTGCATATCTGGAAAAAGTAGGCGTAGAGAAGGAAAATTCATATTTTATGGTGATATACCATCAAACATGTGAAGAGAGAATCTCTCAACTCCTTAAGCAGGTCGGATGGACAAAGGTAACCTTTAGCGAATATTCAGGAACTCCTGAAGAAAACATCAATAGGATTAAAGCAGAAATCAGCAATTTGGAGAACATAAAAAAAGAGCTGGCAAAAAAAGCTGAAGCAATGGTACCTGAATCAGGGTTCCTTGAAATATTATATGATTTGCTTTCAATAGAAAAAGACAGACGCAGCGTAGTAAAGGATTTCATTAAAACGGACAAGACATTTATGCTGCAGGGATGGATACCGGAGAAGTTTGCCGATGATATGACGAAGCTTCTGGATGGTATTACCGATAAGTATACCATAAGCTTTGAAGACCCAAGTGAAGAGGATGAGATACCGGTGCTTCTGAACAATCCAAAGGCGGTAAAGCCTTATGAGATGATAACTGACTTGTATAGTGTACCAAATGCAAAGGGTATAGATCCTAATATTTTTATGGCACCATTCTTTGTGATTTTCTTTGGCATTATGGTAACGGATGCTGTATACGGAATTCTTATGTCAGCTTTAACCGGTTATGTTCTCTATAAGTACAAACCCCAGGGCGGAATGAAAAACATGATGTGGATTATGTTCTTTGGAGGTATTTCGACATTCTTTTGGGGAGGCATCTTCGGAGGCTGGCTGGGAGATTTGATAAAGGTGAAGCCATGGTGGTTCAATCCTTTGGATGAGCCGCTCAAGATGTTGATATTCTGTTTGATCCTGGGTGTTATACATCTGTATACCGGATATATACTGCAAGCATACCAAAATATCAAAGCAGGCAATTTTATGGATGCAATATATGACCAGGTGCTTTGGCTTATGCTGCTGACCGGGCTTATGTTCCTGGCACTGCCGCCTCTTGCTGCGGTTGGAAAATATATGGCAATAGTTGGTGCGGCAGGTACGGTTATCTTTAGTGCCAGATCTGAAAAGAACATCTTCAAGAGGCTGATATCAGGTGTATTGGCTTTGTATAATGTCAGCGGATTTTTAGGTGATGTATTGTCATATTCGAGATTGTTTGCATTATGCCTGGCAACAGGCGTCATTGCCCAGGTTTTTAATGCAATGGGCCTTATGATGGGTGGCAGTATAATTGGAAAGATAATTATGATCGCTTTTCTGGCTTTTGCACATGTATTTAATACAGCCCTCGGGGTTTTGGGAGCATATGTGCATACAAGCCGATTACAATACGTTGAGTTCTTCGGAAAATTCTATGAGGGTGAAGGAAAGCCCTTTAATCCTCTTAGGATCAGAACTAAATATATACAAGAGTAATATCATTATTAAGTATTTTTTATAACAAAAGGGAGGCAATATAAAAATGGAAAACTTGATTGAATTAATGGGTAACTCAGGTTTATGGATGGCATTTCTTGGTTCGGCATTAGCGGCAGGCCTGGCAGGCTGCGGATCTGCAATAGGTGTTGGTATCGCAGGTCAGGCTGCGGCAGGAGTAATAACTGAAGATCCTAGCAAATTTGGTAAGACGCTTCTTTTGCAGGCACTTCCCGGAACTCAAGGCATTTATGGTTTGTTGATTGGATTTCTTATTTGGTCAAAGATTGGTGTATTTGGAACAATAGTACCCGTTACAATAGAGCAAGGGCTTATGCTTATGCTTGTTGGCTTACCGGTTGGCCTTGTAGGACTTGTATCTGCTATTTATCAGGGGAAAGCTTCAGCAGCAAGCTGTGGAATAATTGCCAAGAGGCCTGAAGAGTTTGGAAAAGGTATGATTTATCCTGCAATGGTTGAGACTTATGCTGTTCTTTCATTGCTGGCATCATTCCTCATGCTTAACGGCATCAAATTATAAGGGAGTGGCTTAAATGGCAGGAGTAGAAAACATTAAGGAGAAAATCTTACAGGATGCAGATTTAAGAGCGAAAGAAATATTGGAAAAAGCGAGACTCCAAGCCAATGAAATTGTAGAAAAGGCTAAACAGAAAGCCGCATCCAGAGCAAAGGAGATTTCGCAGAAATCTGTTTATGATGTCAGTGAAAAGAAAAGGATAATTAATTCAATCGTTGAGCTTGAGATGCGCAAGGATGTATTGGCTGCAAAGCAGAAGGCAATAGGAGAGGTTTTTGATAAGGTTCTTGAGAGAATGAACAACTTGGAAGACAGCAGGTATGAGAAAGTAATCATAGACATGTTGGCGGCTTCGGCTGAAAGCGGAGAAGAAGAGATTGTCTTCTCTGAATCAGGCAGAAAAAAGCTTTCTTCAGATTTTCTCAATAAACTGAATAAGACCCTTGCAGCTGCTGGAAAAAAGGGCAATTTAAAAATATCGGATGAAACCAGGAATATTTCCGGAGGCTTCATTTTGAAGAGCCAGGGAGTAGAGATTAATAACTCTTTCGAGGCAATCATAAGGCTCTATAGAGATGAAATTGAACCGAAGGTAGCTGAGATTTTCTTCCGGGCATAATAATTATGCAGAACTCGTTAACTGGAAGAAAGGAGGATAAGCTCAATGAGTGAAAATAAATACCTATATTCTGTTACCAGAATACGAGCACTGGAAACGAAGCTTCTTGACAAGGCAAAAATAGAGAGAATGATAGAAGCCAGGAACGCAGATGAAATTATTAAGATACTGTATGAAACAGAATATGCAAACTCAATTTCTGAGATGAAGAGTGTTGAAGACTATGAATCAGTGCTCTCCAAGGAGCTTTCTAATACCTATAAGCTTCTTTCGGAAATATCTCCGGTTCCGGAACTAACAAATCTGTTTCAGCTGAGATACGACATTCACAATTTGAAGACTCTTCTGAAAAGCAGTTACCTTGATGAGGAGAATGACGAATTATTGAGCGAAATTGGCACTATACCGATTCAGCAGCTTAAAGGAATGATCAAAGAGAAGGTTTTCAGTGATTTGGACCCCCTTGTAAGAGAATCCTTGGAAGAAGTTGTGGGAGAGTTCACGGTTAACCCCGATCCGCAGCTAATTGATGTGACTCTGGACAAGGCTCTGTATAAACTGATGTATAAAGCGGCAAAGGATAACAAGAGCAGCTTTTTAACCGACTATATATCGACACAGATAGACCTGATAAATATCAAGTCGCTGATTAGAGTAAAGTCAATGGGCTATGGGCGGGAATTCCTTAAAAAAGTAATACTTGAAAACGGAAAGCTGGATTATGCATTCTTCAGCGATATCTTTGATGAATCCTTGGAAACACTGATTGACAGATTGGCCTACAAGGATTACGGAAAGGTAGTGGAAGAAGGTATAACCAACTATATTAAGACGAAATCCCTGACTAAGTTTGAAAAGCTTTCTGACGATTTTATATTTGAACTCGCAAAGAAAGGCAAGTTTGTTGCATTTGGAATCGAACCCCTGATTGGTTATCTGATGGCCAAGGAGAATGAGACAAAGATTATCAGAATGATAATGGTCGGAAAAATCAATGAGATTCCGAATGAATTGATAAGAGAAAGGCTACGTGATGTATATGTATAAGATTGGAGTAATTGGGGACAAGGACTCGATACTGGGTTTTAAGGCTTTAGGGATATCGGTATTTCCGACCAACGATATAAGAGAAGCCAACAGATTGATTCACAAGCTGGCAAGGGAGAATTACGCAGTGATTTTTGTAACAGAACAGCTTGCCAAGGATCTGGACGAAGCAATCGGTGAATATAAGAATTCCTTGACTCCGGCAATAATCATGATTCCTAATAACAGGGGAACTTTGGGATTAGGGATAGACGGCGTCAAAAAATCAGTCGAGAAAGCTATCGGTTCAGATATATTATTCGGGAAAGAAGGTTGATAACTTGAGCGATGGTAGAATTATTAAAGTATCAGGTCCTCTTGTCATAGCGGAAGGCATGCTGGATGCAAAGATGTATGACGTTGTGCGCGTTAGTGATAAAAATCTCATAGGTGAAATAATAGAAATTAGAGGCGATAAAGCTTCAATACAGGTATATGAGGAAACCTCAGGCTTAGGGCCGGGAGAACCGGTTGTTTCCACCGGTGAGCCTCTAAGCGTTGAACTGGGGCCGGGGCTTATCGAGTCGATTTTTGACGGTATTCAAAGACCCCTTGACATTGTAAGAAGCGCATCCGGAGATCATATAGCCAGAGGTGTTCAGGTAGAAAAGCTCAACAAGACAAGAAAGTGGAATTTTGAACCAACGGCAAAACAAGGTGACGCTGTAAAAGCAGGAGATATTATTGGTACAGTTAAAGAGACTTCCATAGTTGATCATAAAATAATGGTTCCTCATGGAATTGAAGGAACCATAGAGGAAATCTATTCCGGTGAGTTCACCATTTTGGAAACGGTGGCAAGAATTAAGACAAAAGACGGGATAAAGGAAGTACAGATGCTCCAGAAGTGGCCGGTAAGAAAGGGCAGACCATATAAGGAAAAAATGTCTCCCTCAACACCAATGACCACAGGACAGAGAATAATTGATACATTCTTCCCGGTTGCAAAGGGCGGAACGGCCTGTATCCCTGGCCCTTTCGGAAGCGGTAAGACAGTTGTACAGCATCAGCTGGCAAAGTGGGCGGATGCAGAGATAGTTGTTTATATAGGCTGCGGTGAGCGTGGAAACGAGATGACCGACGTTCTTATGGAGTTCCCGGAGCTTAAGGATCCAAAAACCGGAGAGCCGTTGATGAAGCGTACGGTTCTGATTGCAAACACATCCGACATGCCGGTTGCAGCCCGTGAAGCAAGTATATATACAGGCATAACAATAGGCGAATACTTCAGAGATATGGGTTATTCCGTAGCTCTGATGGCAGACTCAACCTCCCGTTGGGCGGAAGCACTTCGTGAAATGTCCGGACGTCTGGAGGAAATGCCCGGTGAAGAAGGTTATCCCGCATACCTTGGTTCTAGAGCGGCAGAGTTCTATGAGAGAGCCGGAAAGGTTGTATGCGTTGGAACTGAAGACAGAGAAGGTGCCCTTACTGCAGTCGGTGCGGTATCACCTCCCGGAGGAGACTTGTCAGAGCCTGTAACCCAGGCAACCCTAAGAATAGTAAAGGTATTCTGGGGCCTGGATGCTGCTCTGGCTTACAGAAGGCACTTCCCGGCAATCAACTGGCTTCAGAGTTATTCCTTATACCTTGACAGATTGGGTGATTGGTTTACAGAGGAAGTAGCGCTTGACTGGAACAACCTCAGAATGGAAACCATGAAATTGCTTCAGGAAGAGGCGGAACTGAACGAAATAGTGAGGCTGGTAGGTTTTGATGCCCTATCATTAAAAGATAGATTTACATTGGAAGCATCCAAGAGCATAAGGGAAGACTATCTGCATCAAAATGCCTTCCACGAAATTGACACATATACATCAATCCATAAGCAGTACAGAATGCTGAAAGCAATACTGCTGTTCTATCACGAAGGACAAAAAGCATTGAGCGAAGGCGCATTCTATAAAGAGCTTACTACTCTTCCGGTCAGGGAGGATATTGCCAAAGCCAAGCTCATACTTGAAAATGACTACGAATCCTTTGATGTTCTTGAAGCTAACATTAGAGATCAGATAGCTTCCATCCTTTCGAAGGGAGGGAAAATAGTATGCTAAAGGAATATAAAACCATTAAAGAAGTAGCAGGACCGCTTATGTTTGTTGACCAGGTAGAGGGCGTAAAGTACGACGAACTGGTTGAAATCGAATTGAAAAACGGGGAGATGCGCCGCGGAAAAGTACTGGAGGTTTCCGGAAGTACAGCTCTTGTGCAGCTGTTTGAAGGTTCCACAGGAATAAACATCAATGAGGGTAAGGTTCGTTTTACGGGACACAGCCTTGAGCTGCCGGTGTCTACAGATATGCTGGGAAGAGTATTTGACGGCTTGGGTAGGCCGAAGGACGGAGGGCCCAAAATCATACCCGAATCAAGGAAAGACATAAACGGTAACCCGATTAATCCGGCTGCCAGAGACTATCCCTCGGAGTTCATACAAACCGGAATCTCTGCTATTGACGGGCTTAACACACTGGTAAGAGGGCAGAAGCTTCCTGTTTTCTCAGGCTCGGGCCTTCCTCACGCAAGACTTGCAGCCCAGATTGCAAGACAGGCAAAGGTTTTGGGTACTGAAAGCAAATTCGCCGTTGTGTTTGCTGCAATAGGTATAACCTTTGAAGATGCGGATTATTTCGTATCCGACTTCAAGAGAACCGGTGCAATAGACAGGGCAGTGCTTTTCATGAATCTTGCAAACGACCCGGCCATCGAGCGTATAGCAACACCGCGTATGGCCCTGACAGCAGCAGAGTACCTGGCATATGAGAAGGATATGCACGTGCTTGTAATAATGACGGATATAACAAATTACTGCGATGCTCTTCGTGAAGTATCTGCCGCACGTAAGGAAGTTCCCGGGAGAAGAGGTTATCCCGGATACCTGTATACCGACCTTGCTACCATATATGAAAGAGCAGGGAGGATTAGGGACAGGAAGGGATCAATAACTCAGATACCGATACTTTCAATGCCTGAAGATGACAAGACCCATCCGATACCTGACCTTACGGGATATATCACAGAAGGCCAGATAATACTCAGCAGAGAGCTTTACAGAAAGGGTGTAATGCCTCCTATAGACGTACTTCCTTCACTTTCGCGTCTTAAGGATAAAGGTATAGGCAGAGGGAAGACAAGAGAAGACCATGCAGACACAATGAATCAGCTTTTTGCATCCTATGCAAGAGGTAAGGAAGCTAAAGAGCTTGCCGTAATTCTTGGTGAAGGCGCCCTTAGTGATACAGATAAGCTTTTTGCCAAGTTTGCTGATGAATTTGAGAATAAATATGTGTCTCAGGGAGATAGTGAGGACAGAAGCATTGAACAGACACTTACACTGGGCTGGGAGCTTCTCTCCATACTGCCGAAAGCTGAACTTAAGAGGATCAAGGACGAGTATATTGATAAATACCTGCCTAAAGGGGATGCATAGCATATGGCTAAACTAAATGTTAATCCTACTCGTATGGAGCTGACCGGTCTTAAAGGCAGGCTGAAAACTGCCAAAAGAGGCCATAAGCTGCTTAAAGACAAGCAGGATGAACTCATGAAGAAGTTCATAGATTATGTTAAGAGAAACATGGAGCTGAGGCTGGATGTGGAAAAGGAGCTT
>JAKJBU010000033.1 GCA_022706825.1 Bacillota bacterium | reverse complement strand
AGGTCGAGGGCTTGATCTAGTAAGCATTTTACGCCAACAAATTCTCTTTGATACGATCCTCGTGAGAATTCACGCGGAATGGAGCAAAGCATAAGAATTTGTCAGCGGAAAATGCGTTGCTTAAACAAACTTATGAATTATTACGGATATTGTGCAGTTTTGAAGGTACAACACCGGTTGTTGGTATCGCTCTTAGCGGTACGCGCAATTTGGAAGTTACCTTTTAAAATCCAATATGGATTGATAAAATTAATCCAACCGAGAAGCATCAGAAGCGAGCAGTTGTCTGGATGCTTAAGAAATGAATAGAAGAGTATCGTCAGGACCAAGCAGGACAAGGAAGATGAGTTTGAGTGCGCGGAATGTATAGAGACATACATGAGCACACGAAAACGAAATCTGACGCAGTAATGCGCAGGTCATCACGATACGAAAGATCTGGTGGCAATGACGGAGAGGCCACACCTGTTCCCATCCCGAACACAGAAGTTAAGCTCTCCGGTGTCGATGGTACTCGGACCGCAGGGTCCCGGGAGAGTAGATCGCCGCCAGGTAAAAAACTAGTGACAAGAAAAACCTTGTCACTAATTTTTTATCATTATCATATAATTCGACACAATTCAACATAAAATTCACTATATGTCAATAATTTTTTTTGAACGGCATGGAATATTATATAATTGGTAACAAATTAGGCATTTTAGACTATTCACAGAGTAAATGCACTTTATATATAAAAGACTTGTTTTAATTTTAAATTATATATTATACTTCTAATATGTGATTTAGACATATATATCGTGAAAAAGATTTATCATCACAAAAAAAAGTAAGGTTATCTGTTTTTGTATTATCAAATATGTATTTTTCACGGCATATGAATTGCAGGAAGTGTTTCGTGCCATTATTCTAATATAATATCTTTGGCGGGAAACATATAGTATCATCTGAAAGGTAATCCGAGAGGGACGGGCAGGAGTAATGAAAGAATTTTTTGACGATGTTTCTATTAAAACAAAATATATTTTTTCACTATCATCTCTAATAATTCTTACCTTAATAATAGTATCTGCAACATTCATTTATTTAAATTCCGGTACAAACAGCCATATGCTAAAAATACTGATTGTTAGCGAAATGCTGGTTATTCTGCTTATAGGCAAAATCACGCATAAGCTGATTATAAGTAATTCAAATTATAACAGTGGTTTTAATATAGCCAGAGATGAAATTTCTGATGACAGTATGATATTTAACACTATTTCAGAGGGCATAATCGTGACAAACAATAAGGGACGAGTCAGAAATATTAATCAAAGACTGTGCCGGATATTAGGAGCTGAAGAGAGCCAGGTAATCAACAGGAATATATATAATCTGCTTAATGAAATGAATTATAACAATGCCGGTAAATCACTGCTGCTGATGCTGGTTGAATCTCTGGAGACACATAAGGAATATAGGCAGAGGGAGGAAATGTTTGTCGTAGATGGAGAATCATGCTATCTAGCAGTATCTACATATATGCTGAGAGGTAAAAGCAAGAATGTGATAGGAGTACTTGCGGTTGCACATGATTTTACCCAGAAGAAAAAGCTTGAAGAGCATCTGCTGCATGTAGAAAAGCTTGCAACTGCCGGACAGATGGCTGCCGAACTGGCTCATGAAATAAAAAATCCCATATGCTCTGTCAAGGGGCTTGTCCAGCTTATGGGTAAGAAGCATTGCCTTGAAGGCAGCAAATACTATGAAATAATAACAAATGAAATCAATAGAATAAGCGCATTGACTCAAGGATTTCTCACGCTTACACAGAAAAGGCCCGTATTCACCAAAACCTGTATAAGTAGTATTATTGATGAAATAATTCCATTGATTGAAAGTAATGCTGAGGCCAAGAAGATTTATATAGATGTGGATATGCAGAAGGATATACCAATGGTCAATGCTGACAGAGAAAGTATAAGACAGGTAATTATAAATATAGTTCTGAATGGAATAGATGTCTTACATGAAAACGGAAGAATGAATATAAGTATTTGGTATGACCAGATTAATGAATTGGTTAAAATGGAGTTCAAGGATAATGGAGATGGAATAAAACCTGAATACCTTGATAAGATTTTTGAACCATTCTTTACTACAAAGGAAAACGGAACAGGTTTAGGACTGGCAATATCACGAAAGATTATAGAAGGTCATTACGGAAAGCTTTTTGCATTTAATAATTATGAGGGCGGTGCTACCTTTGTGATTGAGCTTCCTGCCGCAGCACGCTATGCAACAAATGATGACAAAGTTTCATAAGTTAAGTTAAAAAATGCGTCGTGAGGCGCATTTTTCATTTGAATTTTGGCAGTATTCCCGCATGCTGAAGCGCCTTTATGCAAACCACTGTTGTAGGACCCAGAATCAAACCTGCGACGCCTATAAGCTTCAAGCCCGCAAACATTGACATCAATGTGAGGATAGGATGTATTCCCAACTGCTGTCCGACCACTTTCGGCTCTATAATATATCTTACCACTGTAATTATTGCATAAAGAACCAGGAGCGAAATGCCTAATCTATAGTTACCCAATACAAGATTGGTTATCCCCCAAGGAACATAAATGCCTCCGGTGCCAAGAACGGGCAAAATATCTAAAAGAGCAATGATAATTGCCAGAATAAATGCGTAATCAATACCTATAATAGTCAATCCTATAAAGGATTCAAAAAACGTTACACTCAGTATTATGGATTGAGCTTTCAAAAAGCCTATCAAGGCTACAAAAAGATCTGTCTTAAGTGAAATTATTTTAGCGCTCCATGTTGGCGGAAGCTGCCTGAAAATGAAGTCCTTAATCAAGGCTTTGTCCTTTGTAATAAAGAATGTTGCAATAAGAGTAATCAATATGAATATCAAGGTTGACGGAAGTACGGTTAAGGTATCTATTAGCCATGTAGTTGTATGGCTTAAGAAAGTCGTTACTTTCCCAAAGACAGTCCTCAGAACATCTTGCATGATATTGAGGGCTTCCTGAGGCAGCTGCAGGTACAATCTGGTTGCCTGTTGAATCACTTCGTCTGAAAAATTATATATTACGTCATAATATTTTGGCAGGCGGTTATATAGTTTTATCAACTCATACACTATCCTTGTAATTGCGAAGGCTGAAAAAGCGACAAACCCTCCAAGGTAAAGCAAAATTGACAATATTACCGAGATGCCCCGTTTCAGCTTAAGCTTTTGAAGGAATATCACCAGCGGTTCAATTATCATCGACAGTATCAAGGCAAAAACAAAAGGCATAAAATATGCAAAAACAAACTTGAGTGCAAAGAATGCAATCAAGGCAATGACAATGTAAATCAGAAGTCTTAGTATTATATTAAGATATTTTTCCACATCCGGTCGGAGCATAATATCACTTCCAAAATATTTAAATCTGCTGAAAGAATCTCATACTATTAAATATGCTGATAAAAATGAATATGCAACTATATTTATATTATATTAAATGAAAGTATAATAATCAAACAATATCGAATATACAGAGCTGTTTTTGGAGTATAATGCCAACTTGGCAATTATTTTGGAGTGTCTTGGAGAAACTTTCGTATCATCATATTATAAACAACCAAGTGCATATATAGTATAATTAAGGTAATAAAAATTATTTCAGCTTAATAATTGCCAAGAACTCAATAATTATACAAGAGATATATAAGTTTCTCAGATAGGAAAGGAAATACCGGTTAAATAATTAGAATTACTGATACGGAAGGGATATCTGATGAATATTGATTGCATACCCATATTGAAATCGCTTAGAGCATATAAGAATGAAGGGGCTGTGCCTTTTCATATGCCGGGACATAAAAGGGGAAATATATACAAGAAAACAGGGCTTGATTTTCTGTCTGAGGATATATTAGCCTTGGATACGACTGAAGTGCCAGGAGTTGACAATCTGCACTGCCCGGAGGGTGCGGTTCTCGAGGCGCAAGGCCTCGCCGCGGAAGCATTTGGAGCGGATTATACATTTTTTCTTGTTAACGGTACCACCTCAGGTATATATTCAATGATAATGGCCTCCGCAAATCCCGGAGACAAAATAATTATACCCCGTAACTGCCATAGATCGGTATATGGTGCAGTAATACTCGGGAGGCTGATACCGGTATACATTGAGCCGGAAATAGACGATGAGTTTGGAATAGCAATGGGGATAAAGCCTGAAACTGTGGAGAACATACTGGAAAAGCACAGTGATGCAAAAGCGGTTGTAATCACTAATCCCACTTTTTACGGGGTATGCTCTGATTTGAAGAGGATTGCAGAAATCGTACATAGCAGAGGAATGCTGCTGCTTGTGGATGAGGCTCACGGTTCACATTTCTGCTTCAACGAAAGGCTTCCCATTTCCGCACTTGAGGCGGGAGCGGACATGACATCTCAAAGCATACATAAGACCCTGCCTTCTATGACTCAAAGTTCAATGCTCCATGTGAAATCTGAAAGGGTAGATATTGAGAAGCTGAAGGTATTCTTGCAGCTGGTTCAGACAACGAGCCCTTCCCATATACTGCTGGCATCTTTGGATGCGGCAAGGTTTATTATGCAGCAATACGGACATGAGCTTTTGGATGATGCAATAGATTGGAGCAATTGGGCGAGAAGTGAAATCAATGATACTGAAGGATGCTGCTGTTTAGGACCGGACAGGGCAGGCCGGTATGGAGCGGTTGATTTTGATCCGACAAGGCTGACAGTAAATTTTGGAGCGTCAGGCCTAAGCGGTACCAAAGCTGAGGAAATATTGAGAAAGAATTTCAAGATACAGGTGGAAATGTCCGATTTATATAATATAGTTGCAATCACAACGATAGGAGATTACAGGTCTGATTATGAAGCTTTTGTAAATGCAGTGAAAAAGCTTGTGGAGACTGCGGAGAAAAGAAAGGCAAAAGCTATGGCGCCGGCAGTATTTTTCAGGCCGCAGGAGCCTTCCCTTATGCCGTGGGAAGCGGTATACTATGAAAAAGAGCAGGTGGATATGGGGCAAAGCATAGGAAGAATCTGCGGAGAAATGATAATACCGTATCCCCCGGGAATACCTGTTTTGATGCCGGGAGAAACAATCAGCAGAGAGATTTATGAGTATCTGAAGCTTTGTGTTGAATATGGAATAAAGCTGAACGGGATTTCTGATTCCAAGCCGAAAAAGGTATGGGTGTTAAAAAATAATAAAAAGGAGGTATGAGGGATGAAACTTATTATAGCGGTTGTACAGGATGATGATGTGGAGGATCTGGTAGAAACGCTGGTCAAGGAAAAGGTCTATAGTACAAAGCTTGCTTCTACGGGCGGATTTCTCAGGGAAGGAAATACAACACTTTTGATAGGTGTTGAGAAGGACAAAGTGGATTCGGTAATATCAATAATTAAGGATATATGCAAAAGCAGAAAGCAGACCTTTACTACGCCAATTCCGCCTACAGGCTCTGCAGGGGTTTATATTCCATATCCCATTGAAGTGATGGTCGGCGGTGCAACTATTTTTGTAGTTGACATCGACAGGTTTGAGAAGGTCTAAGGGTGAAGTATTATGAAGATAACAGAAATCAAGACCCATCCTTCTGTAATCAGCACAGTTGCGAAAGAAGACAAAAAATCAGATATCGGCAGTTCCAAATCAAGCTTTGAGAATACTCTCAGAAAGACAGAAGAGCAGGATTTGGCCAGCCGCCTGAACAGGCTTATGAGCGATATTGAGAAGCAAGGGGATAACCTTGTCAAAAGCATGGATATAAAAGAATTAAAGAAATATAAGAAGCTTATTGCAGAGTTTATGGATGAGGTAGTGAATAATTCCCTTAAGTTTTCAAAACAAAGCCATTTTGACAGAAGGGGAAGGCATAAGGTATATGCCCTTGTGAGAAAGGTCAATGCCAAGATTGAGGAGTTAAGCAGGGAATTTCTCAAGGATGAGAAGGATAACATAAAGATACTTGAAAGCATAGGGAATATTAAAGGTATGCTGTTGGATATGTATATATAGAATTTTATATATGTTGCGAAAAAGATTTATCAGTACAAAAGTAGCAGAAGCGTCTACTTTTGTATTATTAACAATGTACTTTTCGCAACATATGAATCAAGGAAAATGTTTTACACTATTTGAATTTGTTGTAAAATGTTTATTGTAAAACATATAGATACCGAGGGAGAAGAAACGATGGGGTTTAATGACATAATTGGGCAGAGGGTAATAGTTGAAAGCCTGAGAAATGCAGTGAAAAGCAATATGATTTCAAACGGCTATATTTTTAGCGGACCTAAGGGCTGTGGCAAGAAGCTTATGGCCTTTATTTTTGCAATGGCTTTGAACTGCAGCGGTAAAGCCAATGACAAGCCTTGCGGGGGATGCAGCTCTTGTATAAGAACAAGCAGCGGCAATCACCCCAATTTGGAGCTTGTTAAGCCTATCGGTCAGAGCATTAAAATAAAACAAGTCCGCGGCATAATAAGTGATTCAGCCAGAAAGCCCTTTGAAAGAGGATATAAGATAATAATAATAGATAATGCGGATAAGATGACTATTGAAGCACAGGATGCATTTTTGAAAACTCTTGAGGAACCTCCCGAAAACACTGTATTTTTGATACTCACGGAAAGTCATAGTCTTTTATTGCCGACGATTGTCTCCAGGTGCCAGGTATATCGGTTCAAACCTGTGGACAGCTTGGAAATGAAGGCTTTTATAAAATCCAAATATGATTATCCGGAAATGGATGTTGAAGCGGCTGTAAGGCATTCAAAAGGAATAGTCGGAAGGGCGCTGGAGCTTCTGAGGGATAAAGGAAGCTTCAAGGCTCGTGCATTATATATTGATATTCTGGAGAAGGCACTGACGGGGAATGGGAATGATGCAATTCTTCTGGCATCAGAAGCAATTGAGGATAAGGAATCTGCGGAAAGCTTTCTTGAGTTTTCCCTGTCCTGGTTCAGGGATATAATGGTTTTGGGAGAAAGCCGGGGGGCTTGCGATAATCTTATTATCAACGCTGACAGCTTGGAGGTTTTGTCGAGGCACAATTCTTTTTTGACGGAAGCCAAGTTAAACAGTATAATGGAGATAATTAATAAGACTTATAGATATATCAAGCACAATGTTGGTATAAAAAACAGCATTGATGGTATGCTATTTAATATTGCGGAGGTAAATTCATATAATGGTTAGAACAGTTGGAGTAAGGTTTAAGAAAGCCGGCAAAATATATTATTTTGATCCCGGCGATTTGGAAATAAACATTGATGATAATGTTGTGGTGGAGACCATAAGGGGTATAGAGTTCGGGAAAGCCGTACTGGGAATAAGAGAGGTACCCGAGGAAGAAATAATCGCTCCTCTTAAAAAGGTGCTGAGAATTGCAACAGAGGAAGACAACAGGATCTACGAAAACAATAAGCTGAAAGAGCAGGAAGCCTTTAACATTTGCCTGCAGAAGATTAACCATCATAATCTTGGTATGAAGCTTATTGATGTAGAATATACTTTTGACAACAACAAAATCATATTCTATTTCACTGCAGACGGGCGTGTGGATTTCAGAGAGCTTGTAAAGGACTTGGCTTCAGTTTTTAAGACCAGGATAGAGCTTCGTCAGATAGGTGTCAGAGATGAAGCCAAGATGATAAGCGGGATAGGCCCTTGCGGTAAAAGCCTATGCTGTTCAACGTTCCTTGGAGATTTTGCGCCTGTGTCCATAAAAATGGCAAAGGAGCAAAACCTGTCTCTAAATCCTACAAAGATATCGGGTATTTGCGGAAGGCTTATGTGTTGCCTTAAATACGAGCATGAGACATATGAGTGCGCAAGAAGATATATGCCTAAAATAGGGGCATTGGTGGATACTCCCGAAGGCCGGGGTGAAGTGGTGGAATCCAATATGCTTCTTGAGATGGTCAAGGTAAAGCTGGAATTAATGGAAGGGAACCTTCGTGTTATCAAGGATTTTCATGTTAAAGATATAGTTCAGTTAAGGCCGGGGAAGGATATTGAACCTGACATTGAGGGGGACATAGAAAACCTGGAACTGCTTGAAGACAATTAGTGAAAAATCAAACAAAAACAGTACAAGGGGTTTTATTTATAATAGAATAGTGATAGAATGTATTTGTAATTTATTTAGGAGGTGCTACTATGGCATATAAAATTCAGGATACTTGCATCAGCTGCGGTGCATGTGAGTCGGAATGTCCAGTAAGTTGTATAAGTCAGGGCGATGATAAATATGTAATAAACCCGGATGAGTGTATCGAATGCGGTGCGTGTGCCAATGTATGCCCGGTTGATGCTCCGGTGCAAGATTAAGAGTTACTAGAAAAAAGACCGAAAAGGTCTTTTTTTCGATTTAGCGAGGTGTGTCATGGAACAGTTAGTGCATAGAGATGAGACTGTCGATGATTTACAGAACGGATTTAGTATAATTCAGAAAAAACACTCTTTCAGATATGGCGTTGATGCTGTGCTTCTTGCGGACTTTGCCGATATAAAGTATAGGCATTCGGTTATAGACTTGGGCACCGGAACCGGTATAATCCCCATTCTTATATATTCCAGGAAAAAGCCTGTTGAGATTACTGCGGTGGAAATACAGAAGGATATGGCTGACATGGCTGCGCGCAGCATCGTATTAAACGGACTGGAAAAAAACATCAAGGTGCTGTGCATGGATATTAAGGATGCACCAATGCTTTTGGGCAAGTCAAGGTATGATTGCGTAGTGACCAACCCTCCCTATATGAAAAAGGAATGCGGTATAAATAACCCTTCTGAAACAAAAGCAATCGCAAGGTTTGAAATAATGTGCAGCCTGGAGGAGATATTGATTGCAGCAAGGGAATTGCTGAAGCCCGGGGGGAAACTTTTCATGGTCCATAGGACCGACCGCCTGGCAGATATAATTTATGAGATGAGAGATAAAGGCATTGAACCAAAACGCATAAGATTTGTACACCCGTCCATTGGCAAAAGGCCCAATCTGTTATTGATTGAAGGAGCAAGAGGAGGGAACAAGGAGCTTAAGTTCATGGATCCCCTTTATATACATGATGAAAATGGAGAATATACTGAAGAGATACACAGAATATACGGGAGGAAAGTATGATTACCGGTACTTTATATCTATGCGCAACTCCCATAGGAAACCTTGAAGATATTACCCTGAGGTGCGTCAGGGTATTAAGGGAAGCGGATATCATAGCCGCAGAGGATACCCGTCAGGCAATAAAGCTGCTGAATCATTTTCAAATCCGAAAGCCCCTGATAAGTTATCATGAACACAATAAGCATGAAAAAGGCAAAGAGATTGTTGAGCTGTTAAGATCAGGGAAGAATATTGCTTTGGTTTCTGATGCGGGTATGCCTGCGATTTCAGATCCCGGAGAGGAGCTTGTAAGGCTTTGTATTGACAGCGGTATTGAAATTATTCCGCTGCCGGGGCCTTCTGCTTCACTTACGGCATTGATTGTTTCGGGGCTTTCAACAAGAAGATTCTGTTTTGAAGGCTTTCTTCCGTCAAATAAGAAGGAGAGGAAGGAAAGGCTCAAAAAGCTCTCCGCCGAAACAAGAACTATAATAGTGTATGAAGCGCCTCATCGTTTATTGGATACTTTGGGCGAAATCATGGAATACCTTGGTGACAGGAGGATATCCGTTTCAAGAGAGATAACAAAGAAATTTGAAGAAACCGTAAGAGGAGAAATAAGCAGCGTAATCGGTATTTTCAAAGAGCGGGCTGTAAAAGGTGAATTCGTACTGATTATTGAAGGCATAAGTGAAAAAGAACTTGTTGATATTGAGCTGAAGAAATGGGATAATGTATCTGTTGAGGAGCATATTGCAATGTATTTGCAGCAGGGAGCAGACAAAAAAGAAGCAATTAAAAAGGTTGCAGAGGATAGGAAGCTCCCGAAAAAGGAAATATATAAAATAGGATGTAACCTTGAAAGGAGGACAAAAAATGCAATTCACAAAGGATATGACAGTAGCTCAGATATTAAGAGCAAATCCTAAAACTGCTGAAGTTTTTTTGAGGTATGGTATGCACTGCCTTAGCTGCCCGGGTGCCACAGGAGAATCTGTGGAACAGGCTGCAATGGTGCATGGGTTTGATGCAGACCAGATTTTGGATGACTTGAACAAGGTAAGTGAATAAAATAAGGGGGGACGTTTCTCTTGCCCCGCAAGCGGGACAAGAGAAACGTCCCCCCTTATTTGATAATACTATTTTTTAAATTCTTCCATGCAAGCCGGACAAATGTTCTTACCCTTGTATTGAACTACGTCTTTTGCGTTTCCGCAGAATATGCATGCCGGCTCATATTTCTTCAGTATGATATGCTCGCCGTCAACGTATATTTCTAAGGAGTCCTTCTCCTCGATATTAAGGGTCCTCCTCAATTCAATCGGGATTACAACTCGGCCTAATTCGTCGACTTTTCTTACAATTCCTGTAGATTTCATGTACTCTCCTCCTTTTACATTATACAACAAATTTCGACAATTTCTACTATGATTAAATGTTAACATTTATGACAATAAAAGTCAATAGTGTATAAAAATAAATTAATAATTATTATTTATTATCTCCAACATAGCTTGAGCCCATGCGCTGCAAGCCTTGGGGATTTATCGGAATATTTTTCGCGGGTATGTAAATGATATATATTGGTATAAAATGTTACAAATCTATAAGGAGTGAAAGGATTAATGGGAAAAAATACCGATACATATCATATCGATTCCGATATACCTCCTGAGTCATTTTGGATGGCATCGACTGCCAGGACCAATTATCCGGCTTTGGGAAATGATATCAAAGTGGATGTTGCAATAGTAGGGGGCGGTATGGCAGGAATAACATCAGGGTATATGCTGAAAAAAGAAGGCTTAAGTGTAGCTGTAATCGAAGCTGACAGAATTATTCAGGGCACGACAGGGCATACAACGGCAAAAATTACTTCGCAGCACGATCTGATATACAGCAAGATAAAGAATTATATGGGAGAGGAAAAAGCAAGGCAATATGCTGTTGCCAATGAAACAGCAATCCGCGTTATTTCAGATTTGATAGAACAAGAGAAAATAGACTGTGATTTTCATAAGGAGTCGGCTTATGTCGTTACATTGACGGATTCATATGTCCAGCAGATAGCAGATGAAGCAAATACGGCAGGCAGTTTGGGAATAAAATCATCATTTATAGAAAATACCCCCCTTCCTTTCAAGGTTAAAGGAGCTGTGAAGTTTGACGGCCAGGCGCGGTTTCATCCGCGCAAGTATCTGCTGGCTCTGGCAAAGAAGGTAGACGGAGGCGGCAGTTTTATATTTGAACAAACAAGGGTTGTAGATATTAATAAAGGGAACCCCTGTATCCTTGTTACCAACCTGGGGAAAAAGGTAACAGCCGATAATGTTATTATTGCTTCTCATTTTCCGTGCTTTGACGGCATGGGCTTTTATTTCGCCAGGATGTATCCGGATAGATCCTATGCTATTGCGGTAAGGGCGAAGGAAAAATTCCTCGGGGGTATGTATATTACTGCGGAAGACCCCGGCAGGTCACTGCGCTCCCAGGAGTATGAAGGAGGTGAGCTTATTATTGTCTCGGGGGAGCATCACAAGACAGCTCATGGAACGAATCTTCACAGGCATTATGAAAACCTGTTGGAATTTGCGAAGAAGCACTATGATGTGCAGGAACTGCTTTTCAGGTGGTCAACTCAGGATTACACCACTCTTGACAAAGTACCCTATGTGGGAAGGCTGACCTCCAAGATTCAAAATATATATGTGGCAACAGGCTTCAGAAAGTGGGGAATGACAAACAGCACAGCTTCGGCGATGATATTGAAGGATTTGATTCTTAATGGAAGAAATCCGTGGGCCGAGGTTTATGACCCCTCAAGGTTTGTTTTGAATCCTTCAATAACAAGCTTTATATCAATAAATGCGGATGTTGCGGCCAAGTTAGCCTCAGGAAAACTGAAGCCTGTGCCGGAGGATATAGAGGTTGAAAAGGGAGAGGCGGCAATTGCGGATATTGAAGGAAACAAAATGGGGATTTACCGTGATAAGAAGGGACAGCTTCATAGGGTAGATACTACCTGTACTCATTTGGGCTGCGAATTGAAGTGGAATGATGCGGAAAGGTCCTGGGACTGCCCGTGCCATGGTTCCAGATTCACATATGAGGGAGAAATAATTGAAGGCCCTGCAATTAATGAATTGCAGCATGACAGCAATGAGAAGAACAAGATTGATCCTAATATTGTATAATTTCTCATTACCCTTGTTTCCCTCCTAAAGCAAAAAGTATGACTCCTTTTTAAAATAATAAAGGAAATTTGTAGCAAGTGTAGAAGTATATTACATGTAGTTTTTATTTTATAGGAAAGTATACTTTCCTATAAAATGGGGGATGCAAGGGGGAGAAGCCCCCTGCCGTTCAAGGAGGGTGCTCAGGATGCGGAGCATCCGTCGAAGGGAACCATAGGGTTCCCTAGCGAAAAAAACGCGTCGTGAGACGCATTTTTTGCCGAGGGAGGTTTGGACAATGGGAGAACTGACCTTGGGACTTGTTCAGATGAGATGCGAGAAAGGGGCAATAGAGTATAACATAATAAGCATGTATAAATATCTTGAGGAATGCAGAAATAAAGGCGTGGATATAGTATGTTTTCCTGAAATGAATATCAGCGGCTGTATCAACCCGCTGAAATACTCTAATGCTCTGCTTTCCATGTTTCATCCCTCAATTCAGCGTATAGCCGATATGAGCTTCTTGTACCAGACAATCATTATAGCAGGTTTTGCAGAAAAGAACTACGGGGGAAAGCCCTACATAACTCAGTTTGTTGCAAAAGACGGCAAGATAGAAGGCTGCTACAGAAAAAGAACTCTACGGGGTGATCAGTCGAAATGGTTTAGCCCGGGTACGAAGCCCTTCATGTCTATGTATTCGGGATATAATTTTGGACTGACAATAAGCCAGGATATTTACGACGGCGGAATTTTTAAGGAGTATGCCGAGCGGGGTGCCAGTTTGGTTTTTGAAAGCGCAGCACCCGGATTATCAGTCGGACAAGGTGTCGGAGATTGGGAGCCCGGGTTCAGTAGTTGGAAGAATGAATGCAAGAGCAAGCTGGGCAAATATGCAGCAGAGGATGGAATTTTCATAGCAGCAGCAACCCAGGCAGGACGTACATGCGATGAGGATTTCCCGGGAGGTGGCTATGTATTTGCTCCCGACGGCAGGTGCATATATGAAATGGAGGATGGGGAGGAAGGCATGCTTGTCGCCAAAATACAGTTAAATTAAACCACATAAAACAATCATATCCGCCATACATTTTATTATTAATAAATGTATGGCGGTGTTTTTTTAATGATTAATAAGCTCTGGTTCTATATGATAGCCATAGCTGTCGCCTTCGCAGCGACAGGAAGAAGGCTTGAAATCCTCACTGAAGAGATATTTTCCTCTCTCGGTGCTGCTGTTGAACTTGGAATTGGGCTTCTGGGAGGCATGATGCTTTGGTGCGGGGTTTTGAAGGTGGCTGAAAAATCAGGATTGGTGGATAAGATATCCGATTTTATCAGGCCTCTTATGAAGCTGCTTTTCAGGGGGATACCTCCCAAAAGTGCTGCAATGGGAGCTATGATAATGAACATAACTTCCAACATGCTTGGACTTGGGAATGCGGCTACTCCCATGGGACTTAAGGCGATGCAGGAGCTGCAGCAGCTGAACCCCAGAAAGGATACCGCAACTAATGCAATGTGTCTTTTTCTGGTAGTGAACGCAGCGCCTATACAGATATTGCCGGCAACGGTTCTATCCCTTAGAGCGTCCGTAGGTTCGGCAAATCCGGGAATTATTATACTTCCGGCGGTTGCTTCGTCCTTTGCAGCTGTTTCTGCAGGGGTGATAACCTGCAAACTGCTTGAGAAAACATGTGGAGGCAGGGCATGAACTTTATTATACCGATTATCATACTGCTTATACTTATCTACGGATATCTCAACGGAGTTAAGGTATATGATGCATTCATTGAGGGGGCAGGGGAAGGGCTTCTGATAACCTTCAGGATACTGCCTTATATAGGGGCAATGCTTCTTGCGGTGGGAATGCTCAGGAATTCCGGCGGATTGGATTTCATGCTTTATGTTTTGAGGCCGCTGACCTCGGCAGCCGGAATACCTGAAGAAGTAGTGCCGCTTATTATTATGAAGCCCCTGTCGGGAAGCGGCGCATTGGGAATCCTTGCGGATATATTGAAAAGAAGCGGCGCGGACAACTATGCGGGAGTACTGGCAAGTATAATAATGAGCAGTACGGAGACGATTTTTTATACAATTACCGTATATTTTGGTTCAATAGGAATAAAAAATATACGTCACACACTGGCAGCAGCTGTGATTGCAGATATGGCAGGATTGGCAGCGGCGGTACTCCTGTGCAGATTCATACTGTTTTAGCCTCCAATATTATATATTGACACTCCCCAAATATTGTTGTATATTTTTATCATATAATTAAAACTATAAAAGTAATGATGGGAAGAGTAAGTTGGCGTAATTGTTAAAGAGAGTCGGGAAAGGTGCGAGCCGGTACATAAAACCAACCCAACATGGCCCCTGAACTGCACAGGTGAGGTATTTGCTTAGCTTGTGCCGGTAAGCTGACGTTATACAGCACAGTGATGAATCTTAAGGAGGAGTCACTTGTCGAGTTTTCTGCCGTGAGGCAGGGAAGAATCAGGGTGGTAACACGAGCAGCTCTCGTCCCTTTATGGGATGGAGCTTTTTTATTTTAAAGGAGGAATTTCTATGACAGACAAAAAGACGTATTATATCACTACGCCGATATATTATCCCAGTGATAAGCTGCATATCGGCCATACTTATACTACTGTTGCAGCTGACGCTGCAGCCAGGTTCAAGAGGATGCTGGGCTATGATGTTATGTTTCTTACCGGAACTGATGAGCATGGGCAGAAAATCCAGAGAAAAGCGGAGGAAAAGGGTGCAACTCCCAAGCAATATGTTGATGAAGTGGTAGCCGGCATAAAGGACCTTTGGAAACTGATGCAGATAAGCAATGACAGGTTTATAAGAACTACCGACAGGCAGCATGAGGAAGCAGTGCAGAAGATATTCAAAAAACTCTATGACCAGGGAGATATTTATAAAAGTGAATATGAAGGCTGGTATTGTACTCCCTGCGAATCTTTCTGGACAGAAAGGCAGTTGGTTGACGGCAAATGCCCCGACTGCGGAAGAGAAGTCGAGCTGACAAAGGAGGAAAGCTATTTCTTCAAGCTTTCCAAGTATCAGGACAGACTCATAAAGTATATTGAAGAAAACCCTGATTTTATACAGCCTCAAACCAGACAGAACGAAATGCTGAATAACTTTTTAAAGCCGGGATTGGATGACCTTTGCGTCTCCAGAACCTCCTTTAACTGGGGAATACCGGTTTCCTTTGATGAAAAACATGTTATATACGTGTGGATAGATGCCTTGTCAAACTATATTACGGCATTGGGATTCTTGAGCGATGATGATTCGGACTACAAGAGATATTGGCCTGCGGATGTTCACCTTGTAGGAAAAGAAATAGTCAGGTTCCATACGATTATTTGGCCAATCATGCTCATGGCTCTGGGAGAACCTGTTCCCAGGCAGGTGTTCGGCCATGGCTGGCTGATACTTGAAGGAGGGAAAATGTCAAAATCAAAGGGGAATGTTGTGGATCCGGTGGTACTTGTAGAAAAATACGGAGTTGATGCAATAAGATACTTCCTGCTTAGAGAAGTTCCCTTTGGTTCTGACGGAGTATATTCTGAGGAAGCCCTTGTGAACAGGATGAATTCTGATTTGGCTAATGATCTGGGGAATCTGCTTTCCAGAACCATTACAATGATAGATAAATATTTTGAAGGAGTCATTCCGGCTGCTAAGAATTCCGGAGAACCGCTGGATGCAGACCTCATCAAACTGGCTGAAAGTACTCCTATAAAGGTTGAGGAGTTAATGGATAAGCTGCTTTTCTCCAACGCGTTAACCGAGATATGGAAACTGATCGGAAGATCCAACAAATATATTGATGAGACAATGCCTTGGGTGCTTGCCAGAGATGAATCAAAGAAAGAAAGGCTTGCAGAAGTTCTGTACAATCTTGCAGAAGCATTAAGAATAGTTGGAGTTCTGATAAGCCCCTATATGCCCAATACCCCTGCAAAGATATTCCAACAGCTTGGCATAGAGGATGAAGCCTTGAAGACTTGGGAAAGCATAAAAAGCTTTGGGGCATTAAAGGCAGGAACGATTGTAAATAAAGGCGAGATAATATTTCCAAGAGTTGAGTTTGGAGGGGAAAACGCTGCTCCGGAAACACCGAAGGAAGATAATTATATTACAATAGATGATTTCGCAAAGATTGACTTGAGGGTTGCAAAGGTATTGGAGTGCGAGAAGGTTGAAGGCTCCGACAAGCTGCTGAAGCTGCAGCTTGAAGTGGGAAGCGAAAAACGTCAGGTAGTGTCCGGCATATCCAAGTATTATGCACCGGAAGACCTGATTGGCAAGAGCGTAGTGCTGGTGGCAAATCTCAAACCTGTCAAGATAAGGGGAGTGGAATCCAACGGAATGATACTGGCAGCGGATGCCAGTGATTCTGTTGTGGTAGTTTCTCCGCTTTCAGAAATACCGTCAGGTTCCAAAGTACGATAATTTAGCAGGTACGGGGTACGAGAAAAGTCCGAGTATTCCCTTTACCCGTAACCCTGTTTCCTTTAGTGTATTATTAAGAACTAAAAGGAAGTGAGACGTAAATGCTTTTTGACACGCATGCTCATCTGGACGATGGCAGGTTTGACAAGGACAGGGATGAAGCAATAAGCCAGTGTAAACAGGATGGAGTTGAACTGATTCTTAATGCGGGAAGCAATATTGAGACTTCGGTTAAGGCAATCGCATTGTCGAAAAAATATGAGTTCATATATGCTTCAGTGGGGGTTCATCCCCACGATGCCGCGAGCATGGATGAAGAGACGGCAGGAGTGCTTGCTGCCCTTGCCGGGAACAGGAAAGTAAGGGCGATAGGAGAAATCGGACTGGACTATCACTATGATTTGTCTCCCAGGGATGTGCAGAAGCAGAGGTTTATTGAGCAGATAGACCTTGCAAGGCAGCTGAAGCTCCCGATTATTGTACATGACAGGGAAGCCCACGGGGACGTAATGGATATATTCAAAAAAACCCGTATTAAAGAGGTCGGGGGAGTTCTCCACAGCTTTTCCGGCAGCGCGGAAATGGCATTGGAGTGTATTAAGCTGGGGCTGTATATATCCATAAGCG